>JAPLBJ010000021.1 GCA_026392845.1 Actinomycetota bacterium | reverse complement strand
TGTTGAATCTATGTGGCTCATGCTCCAAAAAGATAAGCCTTCTGATTATGTAGTTGCAACAGGCGTTGGTGCCACCGTGAAAGATTTTGCAGAAGCCGCTTTCTCGCATGCAGGACTCAATTGGCAAGATCACATCGAAGTTGATCAAAAATATATTCGTCCAACTGAAGTAGATGCACTCATCGGAGATCCATCAAAGGCCACAAAGGAATTGAATTGGAAAGCGACTACACACTGGAAAGAGCTAGCAGGCATCATGGTTGATGCCGATATCGCTGCAAAATAAGCTTTTCATCCATGAGAGGATTACGACATGGGAATTAAAGAGCAATTACAGAGTGACCTTACTGAAGCAATTCGCAGTCGAAACGAAATAGTTTCAGGCACAATTCGTATGGTTTTAACATCTATACGTAACGAAGAAGTCTCTGGCAAAGAAGAGCGCACACTTGCTGATGCAGAAATTATTACTGTTCTAACTCGTGAAGGGAAAAAACGTCGTGAAGCAGCAGAGGCTTTTGCTGATGCAGGTCGCGCCGATAAAGCAGAGCTTGAAAAGGCTGAGGGTGAAGTAATTGCTAAATATTTGCCTGCACAGATGAGTGAAGATGATGTGAAAAAACTTGTAGCAGCAGCAATTGCACAATCAGGTGCTGCAGGCCCAGGGGATATGGGCAAAGTCATGGGAATTTTGAAGCCACAAGTTGCGGGCAAAGCCGATGGCGGTCTAGTTTCAGGTTTAGTAAAAGCGGCACTCTGTGGGGGAAACTAATATGAAATATGAATATGCAACCGTTCCGTTGTTGTCACATGCAACTAAGCAGATTCTCGATACATGGGGATCTGATGGTTGGGAGTTAGTTCAAGTTATTCCTGCACCTGGCACTGGTGAGCAATTAGTTGCCTACATGAAAAGAGAGATCAAATGAGTACAGATGTCCGCGCAAAACTTACTGAACTTGGTTTAACTCTTCCAGTGGCAGCACTTCCTATTGCTGCTTATGTTCCTGCTGTTCGTACAGGAAATATAGTTTTCACTGCAGGACAACTTCCACTAGTTGATGGCGCAATGGCGCAGACTGGAAAAACTGGTGGAGATGTCAGCGTAGAACGCGCAAAAGAACTCGCTCAGATTTGTGCCCTGAACGCACTTGCTGCTGTTGCACTCGTTGCTGATATAAATAAAATTGTAAAAGTTGTTCGAGTCGTTGGTTATGTCAATGGAGTTGCTGGCTTTGTAAATCATCCAGCTGTTGTCAATGGCGCAAGTGAATTATTTGTACACATCTGGGGCGATGCAGGAAAGCATGCACGTTCAGCTATTGGTGTGGCAGAACTTCCTCTCAATTCTCCTGTAGAGATTGAGCTAACTGTCGAAATTTCCGACTAGTTACTTGCCGCGCTTTGAAAGGCGCTCAAGATCTAAAATAACAACTGCGCGACCATCAAGGCGTAGCCAATTGCGTCCAACAAAATCAGCGAGTGCTTTATTTACTGTTTCGCGCGATGCTCCAACTAGTTGAGCTAATTCTTCTTGTGTGAGATCGTGGTGAACAAAGAGACCTTCATCGGTTTGCTTTCCAAAACGATCGCCAAGGTCGATGAGTGCTTTTGCAACACGACCTGGAACATCAGAGAAAACTAAATCGCCAACAGCTTCATTTGTACGACGTAGGCGCTGGGCAAGACGTTCTAATAATTGCAAAGAGACAGCTGGGTTTTCTTTCAGCCATGGAATAACTTCATCATGTCCAAGGCTTAGTAATTTTGCATCAGTTACTGCAGTTGCAGTTGATGTGCGAGGGCCGGGATCAAAGAGTGAGAGTTCGCCGAACATTTCGCCAGGTCCGAGGATAGAAAGCAGATTCTCGCGACCATCTCCGCTTGAGGTTCCAAGCTTTAACTTGCCGTCGATAATTACATATAAA
>JAPLBJ010000072.1 GCA_026392845.1 Actinomycetota bacterium | reverse complement strand
CTAAAGTCAGTGAGGGAGAGAAATCTCCAGCAGAAATTGCAGCTGCACTCAATGTTTGGGTTCGCGAGAGCGGAGAGGCTCTCAAATCCAAGATTGAAGAAGAGGTTGAAAGCTCGGTTTCAAAGATGGGTTTTGTAAAACGCGAAGAATTCGATGAACTCAAGCGCAAATTTGATGCCATGAATTCTGAGAGAGCGCCAAAGAAGGCTGCAAGCACAGTAAAAAAGAGCGCGCCTAAAAAGTCAACAACTAAAAAGAGTCCCGCAAAGAAAAGCCCAGCTAAAAAGGTAAGGAAATCTTCCTAATGGAGAATAACGAGATTGCCCAAGAGAATACTCTCGCCGATGAAGTTCGCAGCGAATTATCGGAGATTGATTCTTTAGATATTACAGAGCATGCAGAGCGTTTTGAAAATCTGCATAAAAAATTGCACGAAGCTCTAACGACTATTGATGGTCTCTAATTTAGAAAAATGAAGACACGCTTGGATGCCGAACTAGTGAGGCGCGAATTGGCGCGCTCTCGCGATCAAGCGGCAGATCTCATCGAGAAGCGTTCAGTTTTAGTAAATGGAATACCTGCGACAAAACCGGCTACTCAGGTGGATGCAGAAACTTCAATTGTTATAGCTGGTGATCGTGATGATTTTGTTTCGCGCGGTGGACACAAATTAGCTGGAGCGTTGGATGCTTTCACTGATATCCATGTAAGCGGAAAGCGATGTCTTGATGCTGGCGCATCTACAGGAGGCTTTACCGATGTTCTATTGCGTCGGGGCGCCGCACATGTTGTTGCTGTCGATGTTGGTTATGGCCAATTGGCATGGGAGCTTCGTCAAGATGAACGAGTTAGTATTTTGGATAGGACAAATATTCGCCATCTCACCGGGGAGATGGTTGGTGAAGCGATTGATCTCGTCGTTGCCGATCTTTCATTTATTTCACTCACACTTGTGCTGCCAGCTTTAGCGGCCGTTTCAAAGCCAGAGGCTGATTTCGTGATTATGGTCAAACCTCAATTCGAAGTTGGTCGTGAGAAGTTAGGCGCCGGCGGAGTAGTTCGCGATCCTGCTCTTCGAAAGTCGGCAGTAATTGATGTTGCAGAATCTGCCTACGATGTTGGGCTGGGAACTTTAGGTATTGCTGCGAGTCCACTTCCAGGACCTGCAGGAAATGTTGAATATTTCTTATGGCTTCGCCGCGGAGCACCACAAATTGATGAAGGTGCATTAGATAGAGCGATTGCGATGGGACCACAATGACACGACGCGCAATACTTGTAATCAAAGCCGATCGTCCAGAAGCCTTAGTGGCGAGTGAAAAGATCGTTGCTCAATTAGTTGCTGCCGATTTTGAACTATTCACTATTTCGAAAGTTTCTTTGAAGCAAGTAAAGACATGTGAATCTTCAGAGTTGCCGAAATGTGAAGTAGTTATTGTTCTTGGTGGTGATGGAACAATATTGCGGGGTGCAGAAATTGCTCGCGAGCAAGATATTGCATTGCTAGGCATCAACTTGGGACATGTTGGATTCTTAGCTGAAGTTGAAAAAATTGATCTCTCTGAAGTTGCACAATCTGTTATCTCAAAAAATTACGTTATTGATTCACGTATGGTCTTGTCATATTCAGTTACACGCAAAGGTGCCATCGTAAATTCTGGTTGGGCTCTCAATGAGGTTACTGTTGAACGAAATACAACGACAATGGTTGACCTGTTGGTCGAAATTGATTCGCGTCCACTCTCACGCTGGGGCTGTGATGGCCTTATCTGCTCAACTCCAACTGGCTCGACTGCGTACGCATTTTCTGCAGGTGGTCCCGTGCTTTGGCCTGAAGTTGAAGCGCTTGTTTTGTTACCTATTTCTGCGCACGCTCTTTTCTCTCGCCCAATGGTTGTCTCCCCGCAATCAGAGATCGTTGTTCTTGTTGAATCCTCTGATGCACTCCTATCGGCAGATGCCATACGAAAATCTCCTTTGCAATTAGGGGATCGCGTCCACATCAAAAAAGATTCTTCGATTGTCAAACTTGCACATACGAAAGGAACAATCTTTACAGATCGCTTAGTTGCTAAATTCAAACTTCCCGTTGAAGGATGGCGCGGTGAGTGAACGTACTTTTCTCGAAGAGATAACAATTCGATCGATTGGAGTAATTGATCAGGCATCTCTGGAATTGAGTAAAGGTCTCACAGTCTTGACTGGAGAAACCGGTGCAGGGAAGACAATGATTCTTACAGCTCTCAATCTTGTTTTGGGGGGAAAAAGCGATTCTTCACTAGTTCGAAAAGGCAGTGAGCGATTAGTTGCAAGCGGCCGATTCGCGATTCCCAAAAAATCGATTGCACTCTTCGAAGATGGCGGAGCAACGGTTGAAGATGGCGAAATCATTATTACCCGCACAGTCAATAGCGATGGCAAGAGTAAAGCGGCAACAAGTGGTGTCTCTGTTCCCGCTAGCGTTCTTTCAGCAATTGCGGAGAACTTAGTTGAGGTACACGGACAATCTGCAAATATCGCCCTGACTAAAAGTTCTAAGCAACGCGAACTTCTAGACCAGTTTGGTGGCGCAGATGTTTCAAAGAGCTTTGGAACATATCAAG
>JAPLBJ010000062.1 GCA_026392845.1 Actinomycetota bacterium | reverse complement strand
GTTTCACCTGCGAGAACTTTTGCGAGAGTACTTTTGCCAGCGCCATTTCGACCGACGAATCCAATGCGATCACCATGATTGATGCGAACAGTGACGCCAGATACTAAGAGTCTTGCCCCAGCACGCAATTCAAGAGCCTGTGTGGAGATCATTTGACGAAGTCTCCCACAGCCTAGAAGTTATACGAAATTAGGCTTTGCCGATTCGCGTACGACGAGGGATTGCAAATGATTTACCGACTGCTGTGAGTTCATCAGAGACCTGTTTCTTGATGTTCTCTTCACTTTTTAGAAGAGCAACTAGGGCTGCAATTGTTTTCGCAAGCTCCTTTTGTTCACTCTCAAGTTCGAGTTTGCTCATCTTTGTCAATCGACGAAGAGGCATATCCAAGATGTAGGTCGCTTGCTCATCGTTGAGTTTGAAGCCCTTGATGAGTGATTCTTTTGCAGTTGATGCATCATCACTGCTGCGAATAATTTTGATGACCTTGTCGATATCAATAATTGCTTTGAGTAATCCATCAACAAGAGTTAGTCGTGCTTGAGCCTTTGCTTTACGGAACTCGGATCGACGACGAACTACTTCGATACGGTGTTCGATAAAGACTTGAAGAAGTTCCTTTAGACCAAGTGTCTGTGGCTTTCCTTTTACAAGCGCAACGGCGTTGATTGAGAAAGCATCTTCCATAGGAGTGAGTTTGAAGAGTTGATCAAGAACATTCTCTGGTTCAAATCCATTCTTGAGTTCGATAACAACATTTGTGCCAGTCTGTCCATCAGAGAGATCAATAATGTCGCTAATTCCTTGGATCTTCTTTGCCTTTACTAAGTCAGCGATACGTTCAACGACCTTTTCTGGGCCGATAGTAAATGGAAGTTCCTTGATAACAATTCCCATTTTGCGAGAAGTAACTTTATTGATCTCAACTGTTGCGCGGACTTTGAAAGAACCTTTACCTGTCGCATAAGCCTCGCGCACACCTTCAAGCAGCAATTACTTCACCTAAATTATGAGGCGCCATATTTGTTGCCATACCAACTGCAATACCAGATCCACCATTGACGAGAAGATTTGGATAAGCAGCAGGTAATACAAGTGGTTCTAAAATCTGGCCATCATAATTTGGTCCAAAGTCGACCGTATCTTCATCGGTTTCGGCAACCATTGCCATTGCAGCAGTTGCGAGTCGTGCTTCTGTGTAACGCATTGCAGCAGGGCCTGCATCGAGTGAACCGAAGTTTCCGTGACCATCGATGAGCGGAAGACCCATTGAAAAAGATTGCGCCATGCGAACAAGAGCGTCATAGATTGCACCATCACCGTGTGGGTGCAACTTACCCATTACTTCACCAACTACACGAGCACTCTTTACATGTCCGCGCTCTGGTCGAAGTCCCATATCTGCCATCTGATGCAAGATGCGACGGTGAACTGGTTTCAAACCATCGCGTGCATCGGGCAGTGCGCGTGAGTAAATAACTGAGTATGCATATTCAAGAAAGGATTCAGACATTTCGGTTGATACATCAATATCAACAATCTTTCCTGGAAATTCTCCAGGTTTAGGTCCGATAACTTTCTTACCTTTTGCCGCTGATTTCGCGGGAGTCTTCGCAGTAGCCATGGAGGGCATTCTGCCAAGAGGAGTAGCTAAATCTTGGTACCAACAGGTGGGCGCGCCTTGATTACTTCATCTCATTAGTGCCAATGAAGAATAATCGATTCAATGAGAAGATATGCCTGTGCATTTATCGCAAATAACTCCATCGATATTTGCATCTCTCTCTTTAGATGGCGCACAGGATTTCCTTGGTATGGGGGAGAGCCCTGGCGGTCGCGAATTACTATTTCTAATCGATGGCCTTGGTGCCGATGCAATTGAAAAATATGCAGAGTTTGCTCCAGCAATTTCTAGATTACATAATTTTGGGAAAATTCAGACTTCATTCCCATCTACTACTGCAACAAGTTTGGCGACGCTTACAACGGGAGAACTCCCAGGTGTGCACGGAATGTTGGGTTACACAGTTCAGGTTCCACGAAGTGGTGGTCGCATTCTCAACGCACTCAAGTGGGATGAGAGAGTTGATCCCATCAATTGGCAATCAGTTCCTACGCTTTTTGAAAAAGGTTCCGAGGCTGGGATTTCGGTCTCGCATGTTGCAGCGAAGAGATATGAAAATTCTGGCTTTACTCGTGCGGTCTTCCGAGGTGCGCAATACCTTGGCGCAAATGTCGCAGCAGACATGATTGCCCAAACTAAAGCTGCTCTCAAACAAACACCATCTTTTGTTTATCTCTACCTCAATGATTTAGATGTTGCAGGCCATAGTGATGGAGTCGGCTCTGAAAAATGGATTGCTGCACTTTCCATGATTGATGCGATGTACGCATCGCTAGTGAAGGAACTACCAAGTAAAACTCGCATCTGGCTAACTGCAGATCACGGAATGGTGAGTGCTACAAAAAAGATAATTATTGGTCTTGATAACCCACTTGCAGAGGGAATATCTGTCATTGCTGGTGAACCGCGAGCCCGACACCTCTACTTAGATTCTTCTCGCGATAGCAAAGCAGCACGCGATGAAGTTGCTATGCAATGGCGTGAATATCTCAAAGATGATGCGCAAGTATTTACGCGAGAAGAGGCGATAGAGAATCAACTCTTTGGTAGTCAAATATCTCAAGAATCATTTGATCGAATGGGTGAAGTAATTGCAATAGCCCAAGGCGGCGTTGTTTTTATTGAACAAACTCGTGAAGACAAAGAGGGTGCAATGGTGGGCCACCATGGTGGAAATAGCGAGATTGAAAGCCAGGTTCCGCTACTTACAACAACGTTGAACTAGTTTTACTCTTCATCTTTCTTGATACCAAACATAATTTCATCCCAGCTAGGAACTTTAGCTCTGGCAGTAATGCCATCTTTGATTGCTTCGTCATCAGGCTCTTCACGAATTACTGCAAGGCGAGGTGTTTCACGCACAGGCTCAACTGGTTCGAGTGATCTAACAGGGTGAGGTGCATCTGTGTGAACAAGACCATGTTCTGGAGCTGTGCGTACAGGTGCTTCATCGCCCATCATCCAGCGCGCATTCTCATCGAGTGAATTGATTGTGCGCCGAGTTGGATCAAAGTTCCACTGAGCTTTTCCGCGACCAGTTGAATTTGGATAGTGGAGCTCTAGAGTCCATGTTCCATCTTCATGGCGCCATGTGTTCCATTCGAGTTGAGCGCTATCAATATTGCGTGGCGCTAAACGAGAAATGACTACACCAAGAAGACCAACCGGATCGCGTCCGCTCTCTTTACGGATTGCAATCTGCTGCGCCTGATCAATAATGTAAACGCGCTCTTGCAAGATTGGTCCAGAGAATCGTTCGATCTTTTCTAAAGAAATATTATTTTCGCGAGAAAGCGCTTCTACTGACTCTCCTGCGCGCAATCTGCGTTGTATCTCAGCAATACTTATTACAGGCTCATCTGATTCAGGAACAGAAGCAAGTCGTGGTTGATTAATTGTTGATCGTAAAGTGTCATTAATACGTACTGAGAATTCTTTTCCGTCTGCATCTAAAAGATTAAGGGAGAGGCCATCTTCGCTACGGCCATTGATTCGAAGCTCACTCACGGTGCTGAGGGTAACTGATGAGAGCCCGATACGTTGAGAAGTAGGCCAGCGTGGCACAAAGGGATGCGACCATAAAGCCCATTGGAACCCAGAATGCTGTTTCAGCTCCATGGTTATCAATTATCCAACCAGCGAGTGCACTTGCAGTTGCTCCACCAATTGGCATTCCAGCTGTGACCCACGCCAATGTTTCGGTCAGTTGTGCTTGAGGGACTGCTTTTCCGACAATGCCATATGCAGTGATAAGAATTGGCGCAATTGC
>JAPLBJ010000018.1 GCA_026392845.1 Actinomycetota bacterium | reverse complement strand
GGACTTCGCGCCATCATGGAATCAGTTTTATTGGCTGTTATGTATGACGTTCCTAGCCGTTCTGATGTTGCCAAGGTCATTGTTACTAAGGAATGCATCAATGATGGGGTCTTGCCAACGATGATTAATCGCACAGGCGATATTCCAAAGCGCGCACGGGCTCAAAAAGGTCAAGAGGAGAAGAGCGCATAATCTAGACTGCTCGCTATGAGTCAGAATAAGCGCGAACTCGCGCCGACCTTTTCACCGGCCGACATTGAGTCACCGTTATACGAAAAGTGGATTGCGGCTGGTTATTTCACCGCCGATAACACTTCTGGCAAAGAGCCTTACACAATTGTTATTCCGCCTCCCAATGTAACTGGCAGTTTGCACATTGGTCACGCACTCGACCACACCTTACAAGATGTACTCATTCGCATGAAGCGTATGAAAGGTTTTGAAACGCTCTGGTTACCAGGAATGGACCACGCTGGAATTGCAACACAAAATGTTGTCGAAAAACAATTAGCATCCGAAGGAAAGTCACGTCATGATTTAGGGCGCGAAGAATTTGTTAAGAAAGTTTGGGAATGGAAAGCTGAATCAGGTGGCGCAATTCTTGGACAGATGCGACGACTTGGCGAAAGTGTTGACTGGAGTCGCGAAGCATTCACGATGGATGCAAATGGAATCAAAGCAGTACCAACTATTTTCAAGAAACTCTATGAGGCAGACCTTATTTATCGCGCGGAGAGAATTATCAACTGGTGTACTCGCTGTTTGACAGCGCTTTCAGATATTGAAGTAGAGCACTCAGATGTTGAAGGCGAATTTGTATCTGTTCGCTATGGCGAGGGCGATCAACAAATTACTGTTGCAACTACCCGTCCAGAAACAATGCTTGGCGATGGCGCTGTTGCGGTACACCCTGATGACCCGCGCTATAAGCACATGGTTGGCACACAAGTTTTGCTCCCACTTGCTAATCGAATGATCCCAATTATTGCTGATGAGTTAGTCGATCCAGACTTTGGAACAGGTGCCGTAAAGGTAACTGGAGCACATGATCCCAATGACTTTGAAATGGCAACACGTCATGGAATCGAAATGCCAATTATTATGGATGAGCACGGAGTTATGGCTAACTCTGGAACTCAATTTGATGGCATGGATCGCTTTGTTGCAAGAAAAGCAGTTGTTGCAGAACTCAAGGCACAAGGGCGCGTTGTTTCTGAAAAGCGTCCATATCTTCACTCAGTGGGACATTGTTCTCGCTGCGATACTACTGTTGAACCACGTTTATCTTTGCAATGGTTTGTTCGCGTTGCACCACTTGCTAAAGCTGCAGGAGATGCAGTTCGTGAAGGACGAGTAAAGATTGAACCAAAAGAATTAGAACCACGTTATTTTGATTGGGTCGATAACATGCACGACTGGTGTATTTCTCGCCAATTGTGGTGGGGACATCAAATTCCTGTTTGGTATGGACCAAATGGTGAGGTTCTAGTTCTAGGTCCTGATGAGAAAGCACCGACAGGATATGTACAAGATCCAGATGTTTTAGATACATGGTTCTCATCCGCACTATGGCCATTTTCAACACTTGGTTGGCCAGAAATCACGGCAGATGTAAAGAAGTTTTATCCAACCAGTGTTTTAGTTACTGGTTATGACATTTTGTTCTTCTGGGTTGTGCGCATGATGATGATGGGAATTTTCGCCATGGATGGCGTTGCACCGTTCCCAGTGATTGCGTTACACGGATTAGTGCGCGATCGCTTTGGTAAAAAGATGAGTAAGAGTCGTGGAAACACAATCGATCCACTTGAATTTATGGATCGCTACGGTGCCGATGCTCTGCGCTTTGCACTTGCTCAAAAGGCGAACCCAGGAACCGATCAAGCGCTAGCGGAAGAATGGGTTGGCGCATCTCGTAACTTTGCTACCAAGCTTTGGAATGCAACACGTTTTGCGATTATGAATGGTGCAAATGTTGAAGGCGAACTCCCAGCACATGATTCGCTCAATGCAATTGATAAATGGATTTTGAGCCGTCTTTCCGAGACGATTTCTGAAGTAGATCACCTTCTTGAAAGTTATGAGTTTGCGCGCGCTTGCGATGTTATTTATCACTTTGCATGGGACGACCTCTGCGATTGGTATCTAGAACTCTCCAAGGAAACTTTTGCTTCTGGAAACAGTGAAGGAACTAAGCGAGTCCTCGGCTATGTACTCGATCAATTACTCAAGTTGATGCACCCAGTTATGCCTTTCATTACTGAAGAGCTCTGGACTTCATTTACTGGGGGAGAATCACTCGTAATCTCACAGTGGCCAGTAGCCGATGCCGCACACATAGATAAGAAGTCAGAGAAATTAGTTACAGAGCTACAAACAATAATCACAGAAGTTCGTAGATTTAGAAATGATCAAGGAATCAAGACAACGCAGAAAGTTCCTGGTCGATTCATAGCACCAACTGATATTGCACAATACGCCCCAGCTATGGCCTTTGTGTTGAAGATGGAAAGTGTTGATTTCACAGCGAGTGCCAGTTTTGAAATTGGTTTAGTCAAAGTTGAACTCGACCTCACTGGGACAATTGATATTGGGGCAGAACGAGCACGCCTTACAAAAGATTTAGCAACTGCGCAAAAGGATTTACAGACAGCCCAAGTAAAACTCTCCAACGAGGGCTTTATGGCAAAAGCACCAGAGAACGTTGTCGTTGAAATCAAAGAACGACTAGTTACAACGAGTGCGGATATTGAGAGAATCAGCGCACAACTTGCCGCGCTGCCACAGTCATGATGATTTCTGCTGATGATCAAGCACGAGTTGATGCAATCGAAGAGGCGCTCTTAGCTCGCTGGCCAGAAACACGCATTGCCCCAACTTTGGAGCGAATCTCTACGCTCATGGATATTTTGGGTTCACCTCAACTTACTTATCCAACAATTCACGTTGCAGGCACAAATGGAAAAACATCTACTACGCGCATGATTGATTCGCTTCTCTTCGCAACAGGAATGAGAACTGGTCGCTTTACAAGCCCACACCTAGAGAGTTATTTAGAGCGAATTGCAATAAACGGCCAATCAATTGATCCCAAAGAGATTATCTTTGCTTATAACGACATTGCCGCATATTTAGATTTGATGGATGAAAAATTTGATAACCCCATCTCTTTCTTTGAAGCGATTACAGCGCTTGCCTTTGTTGCCTTTGCTGAACACCCAATTGATGTCGGAGTTATTGAAGTAGGTATGGGTGGCACCTGGGATGCAACGAATGTCATTGATGCTGATGTCAGCGTTGTAATGCCAATTGATTATGACCACATGGAATATTTAGGAAATACGCTCACAGAAATTGCATCAACAAAAGCAGGTGTTATCAAGGAAGGCAGCTTTGTAGTCCTTGCCCAACAGCAACCAGAGGCTGCAGTTGAATTATTGCGTCGCGCGGCTGAAGTTGGCGCGGACATTGCTCGTGAAGGTATTGAGTATGAACTTCTTACGCGAGCAGTTGCAATCGGTGGTCAATTGATCAGCGTAAAGGGAATCAATGACACGTATGAAGATATTTTTATACCGCTTCATGGAAAGCACCAGGCTCTCAACGCAGCCTCGGCACTTGTTGCAGTTGAAGCATTTTTCGGTGATCAGCCATTAGATATTGAATCAGTGCGAGCTGGTTTTGCAGCGGTAACTTCACCTGGGCGCTGCGAGATTGTGCACCGTGACCCAACGCTCATTCTTGATGCAGCTCATAATCCACATGGCGCCCGCGCACTTGCAGAGACACTTGAGAGTGAATTCACCTTTGATGAAGTCATTGGCGTTGTCGCAATATTTGGCGATAAGGATGCCGCAGGCGTTTTGAAAGAGCTCGAACCAATACTCAATTCAGTCATTGTGACTCAGAGTTCATCACCGCGCGCAATGCCAGTTGAAGAACTTGAGAAAGTTGCAGTTTCAATATTTGGTAACGACCGAGTCTTTCCAGTTGCATCTCTCGGTGCTGCACTAGATCGTGCAGTTGAAAAAGCACAGCGACCTCTAAGTGATGAATCAGTTGGTGTAGTGGTTGCGGGATCTGTCGTAACTGTGGGTGAATCGCGAACCTATCTTCGAAAGAAGTTTTATTCATGAGAATGTTGGCATCGGCAGTCTTAGTGATGGAAAGTTTCACACTTGGCTTCGCACTTTTGCTTGCAATGAAAAATCATTCCAGTGGAGCAATTATTTACGGTGCATCCATTGCAATTTTACTAATACTTAGTGCCGGCATTTTGAAATCAAAAAGTGGATGGATTTTTGCGTCCGCTCTTCAAATTGCCATGCTTGCCTTTGGCTTTGTCCTCCCAGCCTTCTTTATAGTTGGCACCCTTTTCGTGGGGTTATGGATTGCGGCGATTCTTGTGGGGCGCAAGGGTGAGGCGATACGGGCCGGCCTGCTGGCGACACGCACTCCAGATGCCTAATAGACTCCTCCACCATGAGCGCCGAAAAAACATTAATCCTGGTCAAGCCTGACGGAGTACGTCGTGGGCTAACTGGTGAAGTTATTTCGCGTATCGAATCAAAAGGTTATTCAATTGAAGCACTGCGCATGCTCAATGCAGATCGCGCACTACTTGAAAAACATTATGCAGAACATGCTGGGAAACCTTTTTATGAACCACTAGTTGAGTTCATGATGTCTGGACCGATTGTTGCAATTGTTGCAACTGGAAATCGTGTCATCGAAGGATTCCGTTCACTCGCTGGTGCAACTGATCCAACTGTTGCAGCACCTGGAACAATTCGCGGAGATTTAGCTCGCGATCAAGGAACAAAAGTTGTACAAAACATTGTTCACGGTTCTGATTCACCTGAATCTGCTGCTCGCGAAATATCTATATTTTTTCCAACGAACTAAAACGAATAACACAAGGGGAAACAGATGAGTAACAAGATGTCCTTTATTGGCCGTGACATGGCCGTTGACCTAGGCACTGCAAATACCTTGGTCTATGTACGTGGACGTGGCATTGTTCTCAATGAGCCAAGTGTTGTTGCTGTCAATCAAGATACTGGTGGAATTCTCGCTGTTGGTCTTGAAGCCAAGAAAATGATTGGCCGTACCCCTGGAAACATCGTTGCAATTCGACCACTCAAAGATGGTGTTATTGCTGACTTTGATACAACAGAGCGCATGCTTCGTTACTTCATTCAAAAAGTGCATCGCCGTCGTTATCTTGCAAAGCCACGTATCGTTGTGTGCGTTCCTTCAGGCATTACAGGTGTTGAACAACGCGCAGTAAAAGATGCAGGTTATGCAGCTGGTGCTCGCAAGGTTTACATTATTGAAGAGCCAATGGCTGCAGCAATCGGTGCCGGACTACAAATTCATGAACCAACAGGAAACATGGTTGTAGATATTGGTGGCGGAACTACAGAAGTTGCAGTTATTTCA
>JAPLBJ010000045.1 GCA_026392845.1 Actinomycetota bacterium | reverse complement strand
ATCTGTCCTTGAAAATGCCAACGTCCTTGAACATCGCGGGATTTAGCTGCTCCTTCGCTATCCCGATTCTCACCAAAGTCGCGCATTCCTAATTCGTGCAGGATTTCTACATCACTACTTGGGAAGGTCTTCGTCACGGCGATGAGTTCAATCTCATCGAGATCACGATTAGAAGCTCGAGCGCTCACTTGAATTTTCTCTCGTACCTGCGCAAGATTGTGGGCAATCTCCTCTTTACGAGTACTCATAGCGCAATCACTCCTACGGTACGACCTGTTACTCCATCACGGCGGTATGAAAAATGGTCCAAACTCTCTACGGTACAAATATCTGACTCATTTACTGTCACACCACGTTGTTCAAGAATCTCCCGCAGCGGCCGAGCTATATCTAATGCGTGGGTACCTTTTGCTGTCTGTGATCGTGATGTTGGATATTTTGAAGTGACTTCTTCAAATACGCCCTGCGAGACTTCATAACAAGTTCCGCAAATGTGCGGGCCGATCCAAGCGCTGAAATTCTTGCCACCTAAACGATTCATTTCATCTAATACCTTTACCGCGATGTCGTTGACTAAACCTTTTCTGCCAACATGAACTGCAGCCACAACGCTATCTCCATGTATGAGAAGTGGAATGCAATCAGCAACTTGCACCGCTAAGTTGATTGCGGGGGTAGTTGTAATTAGCGCATCACATGTCGGTATCGACTCATCCGCTGAATGCGCGACATGGAAATTATCGCCATGGATTTGATTCATAAAGAGCGTAGGTCCTACACGCGCGACGAGGGAAGATCTATTCGCGGCAACATGATCTGGGTTATCGCCGACATGGTCTCCAAAATTTAGATAGTCATACGGCGACGAACTAACTCCGCCAAACCTGTCGGTGAAGAGCGTGAACAAGTACCCCTACTTCATGAAATCAGGAATATCGATCTCGTCTTCTGCAACGAGCTCTTCGAAAGTGACTCTCTTCTTTGGCATGACATCTTCGCCAAGTTCCATTGCAAAGGAGATTGGGTCATTGGCTGCGATTGGATCAGCTACGCCATTGAGTGATGCTGCATTGATAACAGGCATTGCAACGCGCTTAGGCTCGCCACCTTCAAATCCAGCTGCAACGACAGTGATTCGAACTTCATCACCTAATGCATCATCGATTGTTGTACCGAAAATAAACTTTGCATCAGGATGAACTGCGCTTTGAACTAATTCGCATGCCTCATTGACTTCGAATAATCCAAGATCAGAACCACCTGAAACAGAGAGGAGAACGCCCATCGCGCCATCAATCGATGCCTCTAATAGTGGACTCGAAATTGCTAATTCGGCTGCACGTATCGCACGGTTCTCGCCACGCGCAGAACCAATTCCCATCAACGCAGAACCTGCACCCGACATCACAGCTTTAACATCTGCAAAGTCAAGATTGATAAGTCCAGGTTGCGTAATAATTTCTGTGATTCCTTGAACACCAGAGAGTAAAACTTGGTCGGCACTCTTGAACGCATCCGCCAAAGTTATATTGCGATCTGAAATTGCGAGTAGCCGATCATTTGGAATGACAATAAGTGTGTCAACTTCTGCACGAAGATTTTCGATTCCGATATCAGCTTGAGCAGAACGCAACTTTGCTTCAAATGAAAATGGACGAGTAACAACACCAATAGTTAGTGCACCGAGATCGCGTGCAATCTTTGCAACAACAGGTGCCGCACCTGTTCCAGTTCCGCCACCTTCACCTGCTGTAACGAAAACCATATCTGCACCACGTAACATTTCTTCAATATCATCTGCATGATCAAGTGCAGCTTCGCGACCCTTATCAGGATCCATTCCAGCGCCTAAACCTTTTGTTGTTTTGCGACCGATATCTAATTTCACATCGGCATCACTCATTAATAAATGTTGCGCATCAGTATTGATTGCAATGAATTCAACGCCCTTGAGTCCAACATCAATCATTCGATTAATTGCATTGACTCCACCGCCACCAATACCAACTACTTTGATGACAGCTAAATAATTTTGCGGTGAAGCCACGGTTATCCTCCTAGGGAACTATAAACCTCAACTTGAGACATATAGTTCTTATATTTATGCGTGAGGTGAACGTAAAGCGAGTTGAGCATCTAAGCAAACACCGACGCGAAGAATTTCTAAAATTATTTCGTGATGTTATTTAACAATTGGTGCATGTGGAGCAGATACATCTATCGTCGTAATTTTTGAATTTTCTTTCAATCCAATGAGTGCTTGGTAGACCTTTATCTTCAAATCCAAATCTGAATTAGTCCCCCACTGGAGTAACACCTTTCGACTGCCTTCATCGAGGATAAGTTCGAAAGAATCCTGACTCTTTGCCGTGATGGTCACGATTTTGGTTCTGAACTTGTCGGGAAATTTCGTAAAGAGTTCTATGGCTGCAAGACCGTTCTCACTCGATTGTGCCTCAACTACAGGTAGAGATTCACTCGACCCTCCAGGGATATCAAAGGTCGTACCTGACTTATCAATGAAGCGCCCTGCAAATATTCCAATTGGTTTTCGAGGTGTTATCTGTAGGGTCACAGTTCCGTTAATCCAATTTCTAGAGACTTCGACGCCCTTGATCCATAATTGCTCTTGTAGCTTTCTAGCAACAGCCCTTGGTTCCACTCGCGCTAGTTTCTCCCCAATAGTTACCCCGCTCAAATTTTGCATTGCACTTTGTTGGGCGCCAGTAACTACAACTTTCGAAACAGTAAATAGCGTTGACCAAGCGATGATGTAGACGACAAGTGCAAATAGAGCAATTCCAAATAAGGAGAGAATTCTGCGATTTATTTGACTCACCTATTCCGTACTAAAGCGTTTGTGTAAACCAGCGGCAATGATTGGAGCCAATGAACTCACATCTCCAGCACCCAATGTCAAGATTACATCACCAGGTTGTGCTGATTCAATAAGAGTCTGTGTTGCATCGATAAAGTTTGGAACATATTCACCATGCGTCATTTCATCAACAATGAGTTGCGAACTAATGCCAGGAATCGCCTGTTCACTTGCTGCATAAACTTCTAACAAAATTGCTCGATCTGCCTGATTGAGTACGCGAGCGAATTCGGTAATGAACGCTTGTGTGCGTGAATAGCGATGTGGTTGAAAAATGACAATTACTCGACCGTCACCTGCATAGCGACGCGCTGCTTGTAGAGTTACATCTATCTCAGTCGGGTGATGGCCGTAATCATCTACAACTCGGATGCCATGTACCGTCCCAATCAATTCGAATCGGCGACCTGTACCTTGAAAGGTTGCCAATCCCGCAATAATTGCTGAATGTTCTAAGCCAAGTGCCATACCCATAGCTAGTACCGCACACCCATTGAGTAAATTATGATGACCAGGAACATGTAATTCAATCATTCCTAAACTCTTACCGCGCCATACAACGCGAGCTTTAGAACTCATTGCAAATAACTCAATTTTATCTATTACTAAATCAGAACTAGAGTCAGTGCCATATGACACTGTTGAGATTTCGCTGCATGCTTTTCCGAGCGATTTCGATCCAGGATCATCATTGCAGTAAATAAGGAAGCCTTTAGGATTGATTGTTGCTGCAAAATCCAAAAATGCCTGAGTCACCATCTCAGGGGTAGCGAAGAAATCAACATGGTCGTGCTCAACATTTGTAACAATTGCAGCAAAAGGATGATATTCAATAAAGGATCCATCTGATTCATCTGCTTCAGCTACAAATAACTCACCTGTTCCTTTATGTGCGTTAGAGCCTGATGCAGTAATCGTTCCGCCAATAGCAAACGATGGATCTAAGCCACACGATTGAAGCGCTACGGCAAGCATGGACGAAGTTGTCGTTTTTCCATGTGTTCCCGCAACGGCAATACTTTTAGAGACCGACATAAGGATTGCAAGTAATTGTGCACGAGTAAGGATGGGTAGACCTAATTCACGTGCGCGAACTAACTCAGGATTGTGTTCAGAAATTGCTGTCGAGAAAACAACAAAATTTGAACCATCAACATGGTCACCCTCATGGGTCACATCTATATGGGCACCTAAAATTCGAAGCGCAGCAACTACGGAGGAATCTTTCGCATCTGAACCACTGACTTCAATGCCATATGAAAGTGCAATACGAGCAAGACCACTCATGCCAGCGCCACCAATACCGATGAAATGAATGCGGTGACCAATTAGGTCGTTGAGAGTTCTGCGCATCATCTATTTCCCAAACTTACATTTTCAATCAAGTTCACGATTTTTTCTGCTGCTAGTAACTCCGTTGAATCTCCCTCAATGTTTGTTTTTCCAGATTGCTCAATAAGTGTCTTAATATTTGCTTGGACGTAGTGAGCATCGAAGTTGCTCTGCTGAATTAATTTCGCTCTACCTGCCTCTACTAAATCAAGAGCATTGAGACGTTGTTCGCCATTTCCAATTGGTAGAGGCACGAATAGAGCGTAACGACCTAATGTTCGAAATTCGCTACATGTAACTGCTCCGCTTCGAGCAATAATCAAATCTGCCGCTAAATAGGCATTGCTCATTGACGTAATATATGGAGTAGGAAAATAACCATCACGTTTATCTGGAAGATTATTTCCTCGCCCAACTGAATGAATAACGCTGTAACCCTGGTGGAGCAGGTATTCAAGTGACTCTGCAACCACCTTATTGAGAGCGATTGAACCTTGGGATCCACCCATTATGAGAATGAGTTTTTTGCTTGGATCGCAACCTAAATCAATTTTCGCTTGGTGACGCGCCTTCGTCCAATCTTTTTGCGCACTATTGAATGCTTCAATAATTTCACTACGAAGTGGCAACCCTGTAATTAGTGCATCAGAGAATTTCCCACTCTCTACGCTTCGAGAGATTGCAACTGAGGCACCTAGAAGTGCACCTAACCTATTGGCGAATCCAGGTTTAGCATTTGATTCATGTATAACAATCGGAATTCCAGATAACTTAGCTGCACAATACGCTGGGGCACTTACGTAGCCTCCAAAACCAATTACTACTTGCGCCCCTTTAATATATTTGCGAGCCTCTACAAGTGCACCAATAAATGTGAATGGAGTGCGAAACGCTGCGGCAGAAAGTTTGCGAGGGGCAACAACTTTTGGAATCAAAAGTAGTTCGAAGCCTGCTGCTGGAACTAATGAGTTCTCTAATCCACTTTTTGTACCTAAAAATGCAATGTGATCATTTGGATTCTTATCTCGCCACAATCGAGCAACTGCCAGACCGGGTTCTATATGGCCAGCTGTACCTCCCCCAGCGATAATTATGCGAGCCATGGGAACTTCGATCTCTTCACTTCATTGTAAATTCTTGGATCTCTGCGTGCTGCACCCAGAACAAAACCAATTGCGCAATACGTTGCTAATAATGCAGAACCACCGTAAGAGAGGAAAGGAAGTGTTACGCCAACAACGGGCAACACACTCAGTGCAGATCCTAAATTGAGTATTACTTGAATAGTTATCCAGCAGCCAATTCCGGCGCAGGTATAGCGAACAAGCGGATCGTGTGTTCGCATTGAAATCTTGAAAGTTGAGAAAATTAGAGCAGCAAAGAGGAGAAGAACTGCGAGAGTTCCAAAGAGTCCTAACTCTTCACCAATGACAGAGAAAATAAAATCTGTATGTGCTGCGGCAAGGTTTCCCCATTTTTGTCTGCTTGCCCCGAGGCCAACTCCAAATAATCCACCGCTAGCAAGGCCAAGAAGACTGTGCGCTGGCTGCCAGCCCGCATTCTTGTAATCACCCTCTGCAAAGGGGTGCAAAACAACGAGTAATCTCTGCGCTCTATTTGGTGATGTCACGATGAGAGCAGCAATACCTGCAAATCCAAGTGTTGTCACAAGTGTGAAAAGACGCATTGGTACACCTGATACCCATAAGAGTCCCGCCAAAATCAATGCAAACACGGAGACTGTTCCTAAATCATTACCGATATATATAAGAGCCATAGCTACCGCGAAGCCAGGAGCAATTAACATCAAAACATTTGTTTGAACAATACCTGCACGCTCTCGGCTAGCGAGCATGTATCCAGCCCATAAAATCATTAGGAATTTTGCAAATTCGCTTGGTTGAACGTCAACGAATCCAAGGCTTATCCAGTTTTTATTTCCGTTCACACTACGTCCAATAATTTGAACGATTGCCAGAAATACAATCGAAATTATCAGGGATTTTTTAGCAAGTGCATGCCATCTCTTCAATGAGAATCTAGAAGCAAAAAATCCCAGAGGGAGCGCTGCACAGATTGCCAGTGCTTGACGTAAAACAATTCCATATGAATTACCCTTCGTTTCAAGGGAATGAATCGATGAAGCTGAAAAAACCATAATCAGGCCCATGAATGTAAGGGCGAGCGTGCTACCCAGAATCATGTAATAAAAATTCACCGGCTTACTTAGGAACACGGTGAGAGCAGACTTCTTCACCTGATTATTTCCCATGAAGTACAACTTTCTTTACTGCTTCTGCGAATCGATCTCCGCGATCAGAATAAGAGATGAATTGATCCATAGATGCACAAGCAGGGGCTAAAAGTACGGCGTCGCCCTTAATAGCAACTTCAAGCGCTCTTTTTACAACGGTTTCCATTAGGGAATTCGACTCTGCGCCTTTGTGATAATCACTTGGTGTCTCAATTGTGAATATTTGCACCTCAGGTGTTTGCTTGCGAAGCTCATTGGCAATTAGTTCTCCGTCACTACCAATGATTATGGCGGCGCGAATTCGTCCTTTTGTTCGTGAAATGAGCTCTTCCATCTTTGCACCCTTAGCCAAGCCTCCTGCAATCCAAACAACCCGTAATTGCGAAAGTAGA
>JAPLBJ010000051.1 GCA_026392845.1 Actinomycetota bacterium | reverse complement strand
ACCTTTCAATTGATAGTGGCTGGAATCTTTTCATACCCACGTAATGAGAATGTAGGTCTGCGAGTTGGTTCACCAACAAGGCTCATATTTGGAAAACGAGAAAAGAGTGCTGGAAGGGAGATATTCATTTCTAAGCGCGCTAGTGGTCCACCAAGACAGAAATGGATGCCGGCACCAAAACCAATATGTGGATTTGGATCGCGCAGCAAATTCATAGTGTTTGGATTTTCAAATACATCTTCATCGCGGTTGGCAGAACCAAGCAGGCTGACAATTTTTTGACCCTTACTGATCTTTACTCCACCAATTTCTGTATCTTCAGTTGCTGTTCTATCAAAGAAATGAAGAGGGGCATCAAAGCGCAAAAATTCCTCAATTGCCGTGGTTGAAATGGCATATGGATCCTTTTTGAGAAGCTCCCATTGGGATTCTTCCTTGAAAGCGGCAACGATCCCGTTACCAAAGCCATTCACACTTGCTTCATGACCGGCATTGAGTAAGAGAATGCATGTTGCAATTAGTTCATGGGCGTTGAGTTTTTCTCCAGCTTCTTCCACTATCGCTAATTCACTAATCAAATCAGTGCCGGGGTTCTTTTTTCGCGCGACCATCAAATCATGAACATATGTAGCAAATTCGGAGGCGGCACGCCTTGCGCCAGCTTGGTTTTCCTGTGTTGGATCTACCTCATACATCTTTACAATCGCTTGCGACCATGGACGCAATAAATATTCATCTTCAACTGGAAAATTCAATAGTGCAGCTATAACTTTTACAGGAAGTGGCTCTGCATAGTCTGCGATGACATCGAAATCCTTCTTCAGTGCAATCTGATCGAGCAGTTCTTCAGTCAGAGTCTGAATTTGCGGGGCTAGCGCATCTATGCGGCCACGGTTAAATGCTTTCGCAACTAATGAACGCAGGCGTGTATGTTTTGGCGGTTCACTATCTAATATTGAATCCGAATGTAACCAATTGAAATCAAACCATTCATCTTCAGGTACGCGAGGTCGATAGATTCTTCCCAAGGATTTATTGCGCAAAACATCATTTGCATCACGATGTTTAGCCGCTAGAAAGAGTCCAAGTTCGTCGTGCCACACTGGTTTTCCATGTGTACGTAACTCTGCCAACCCAGGATATGGATTGGCAATGAAGCCTAGATCTTTGAAATCTAGCATTCTTATTTATCTAAATTATCTGGTCCAAATGCCCACGGTAAAAGGTGAGCCATATCTTTTGCACCTTCAGGTGTCATGTGTACTAAATCGTTTCCGCCATGTTCAAATAGAAGTTGGCGACAACGTCCGCAAGGAGATAAGAACTCACCCTGAGCATCGACACAAACAATTGCGATGAGGCGACCACCACCGGATAAAGCTAAATTAGAAACTAATCCGCATTCTGCACAGAGACTCAATCCGTAACTGGCATTTTCAACATTGCAACCAGTGATAATTCGACCATCGTCAACAAGTGCTGCAACACCAACAGGAAATTTTGAGTATGGAACATATGCACTTTTCATGGCAGTTTTGGCACTCTTATGAAGTAAATCCCAATCAATCTTTATCATTGGGTGATTCTAAGGTGAATATTGCGTAACTGCTACATCCCTGTCGAAAATATTTCGCTTAGTTAGTACTTGTTTAGTAAGGTTGACCTACTATTCAATTTACAAAGGGGGCTGCGATGTCATTGAAAAATCGCCCTACCCCTGACCAAGTTAAGCGTTTACCAAAAGCTCTCCTTCATGATCACCTAGACGGTGGCCTGCGCCCACAAACAATTATCGATATTGCACGCGAAATTGGCTACGCATCACTTCCTACACACGATGCCAAGGAATTGGGGGATTGGTTTCGTGAAGCATGTGACTCTGGTTCCCTCGTTCGATATCTAGAAACTTTTTCTCACACAATTGCTGTTATGCAGCGTCGCGAAGATATCGTCCGCGTTGCTCGGGAATGTGCAATAGATCTAGCGCGCGATGGCGTTGTTTATGCAGAAGTACGTGGAGCCCCAGAACTTTTCACTAACAACGGGCTGACTATGTCAGATGTAATTGAGGCAACTCTCGAGGGTTACCGTCTCGGTGAAGCAGAAGCGAAAGCTGAAGGATTTTCTATTCGCGTGACTTCGATTCTTTGCGGAATGCGACAGAATAAATTGTCACAAGAAGTTGCAGAATTGGTAGTCAAATACCGCGATGCTGGAGTTGTTGGCTTTGATATTGCTGGCCCTGAAGATGGTTTCCCACCTAGTGATCAAATAGAAACTTTTGATTATCTACGTCGCGAAAATGCTCACTTCACAATCCACGCAGGTGAAGCATATGGATTACCTTCAATTTGGGAAGCAATTCAATTGTGCGGTGCAGAGCGTTTGGGCCACGGAGTACGAATAATTGATGACATTGATTTCTCTGGTCCTACTGCAAAACTTGGACGCCTTTCTTCCTACGTTCGTGATCGTCGAATTCCATTAGAGCTATGCCCTACTTCAAATTTACAAACTGGTGCAGTCCATACAATCAAAGATCATCCCATCGGTAAGTTAGCAAAACTAAGATTTCGAATTACTTTGAACACAGATAATCGATTGATGAGCCAGACTTCGATGTCACACGAGATGAATGAACTAGTAAATGCCTTCGACTGGAATTTCACTGATCTTCAGCGCGTGACGATCAACGCACTTAAGAGTGCATTTATCCCATTTGAAGAAAGACTCGCAATTATTGAAGAAGTCGTAAAACCAGCTTATTTATCAATCTCTGCTGAGTAATTTTCTAAGAGGTCCTCGCAGCATTTCTAACTGTGATTGCCCTACTTTTTCATCAGGTGCAATCACTTCTATGTAACATTTCATCTTTGGTTCGGTGCCACTAGGACGAATGATGATGCGAATACCTCCAGTAAGCCACATTCGAATACCCTCTGTCGGCGGTAAGTCATTTGAAGGTTTCGCTAAATCATCAATTGACTCGACATCGATGCCTGAAATCTCGCGTGGTGGATTAGCGCGAAGTTCGGCCAAGATGAGATCCATTTTGCGGAGGTCAGTAAAGCGAATTGAAATCTGCTCCGTAGCGTGAAATCCATCGCGATTCCAAACTTCGTCTAATAAATCTTGTAAAGACTTTCCTTCTTTTGAAAGATCGCTCGCTATTTGAGCCAGATAAAGTGCTGCAGATATTCCATCTTTATCATTGACGGTCAATGAATCCACGCAATATCCGATTGCTTCTTCATATCCAAAAGTCAGATTATTAATCTTGGCCAACCACTTAAAACCTGTCAGAGTCTCTTTGAAATCAAGTGAATAGTGTTGAGCAATCTTTTTGAGCGCTGACGATGAGACGATGGAATTTGCAAAAGTTCCCGTACTCACTGTGCGCGCAATCGCCTCACCGAATATGACTCCGAGCTCATCTCCGCGCAACATGCGCCACAGTCCTTGTGAATCCTTGATTGCAGCAGCACAACGGTCAGCATCTGGATCATTGGCAATAACTAAATCGGCATCAAATGCACGTGCAGTCTCTAGCGCTAAATCAATAGCACCAGGCTCTTCTGGATTGGGAAATGCAACAGTTGGAAAGTCAGGATCAGGCTTTGCCTGGGCATCTACAAGAATGAGAGATGCAAAACCACTGGAATGAAATACTCGTTGCACAGTCTCTGTTCCAACCCCATGCATTGCCGTGTACACAATCTTCAAATCTCCGGGATTTTTTGCAAGACGAGCAGTGCGGTGAATATATTTCTCGATTACATCCTCACCTAAAACTTCCCATGTATTACTTCGCGGAATTGATTTTAGAGAAGCTATTTCTGCAATTTCTTGAGCAATTGAAGCGTCGGTTGGATTTACTATCTGTGAAGAGTTGTAATTGATTCCATCTACAACCCCACCTAAATAAACTTTATAACCGTTATCTTGGGCTGGATTGTGGCTTGCAGTCACCATAATCCCAACATCACAGCCAAGTTCCTTTGTTGCAAAAGCTAATACGGGAGTCGGTAGGGGACGAGGCAATACAAATACTTTCATGCCTGCTCCAGCGAATATTTGCGCACTATCGTGGGTAAATTCTTCAGAGCCATAACGTGCATCGCGTCCAATGACAACTGAACTCAGTCCACGCTTTTTCATGTAAGCCACCAGTCCGGCAGCAGTGCGTCCAACAACTGCCCGATTCATACACGATGGACCAGGCCCTAATGGCCCACGTAATCCAGCAGTACCAAATTGTAAAAATCCTGAAAAAGACTTGCGCAGATTAACTTCATCATTAGCATCTAACCAAAGTTGTAATTGGGTTGCGTTCTTTGGATCAGGATCATCGGCAATCCACTGCTCAACTTCATCAAGGAATATTTGATCCATAGACTTAGAGTAACTTCGGAATAACCCCTTTGAGAAGCGCACCCATTGAATCAGCAGCTGCTTTACCTGCAGCAATTACTTCTTCGTGATTGAGCTTTTCGCCAGTAACTCCCGCTGCCGCATTTGTAACTAATGAAATACCTAGAACTTCAGCGCCAAGTGCATGTGCTGCAATTGCTTCTGGAACAGTGGACATTCCAACTAGGTCAGCGCCCATTGCTCGCATCATCAAAATTTCCGCCGGGGTTTCATATGTAGGTCCGCGCCAATGAACGTAGACACCTTCTTGAATAGAGGAATCTTCGCTTTTCACAATTGCACGAATTCTTTTGCTGTAAAGATCGGTGAGATCAACAAAGTGTGCACCAATGAGTGGCGAAGTTGCGGTGAGTGAAATATGGTCACGGATTAAAACTGGCTGCCCGACGCGGTAATCCTTATTGATTCCACCACAAGCATTTGTCAAAATTACTATTTTGCAACCTGCTTTTACTGCAGTGCGAACACTATGGACTACGGGTTCAATTCCTTTTCCTTCATAGAGATGGGTGCGACCAAGAAATACGAGTGCGCGAATTTTCTTTGAGCCATCATGAATTTCGTATGAGCGAACTTTGCCAGAGTGACCTTCCACAGCAGGCGGCAAGAAACCAGTTATTTCGTCAGCATCACATTCGTAGGCGGGTGCTCCAAGGGCATCTACTGCGCTAACCCAACCTGAACCCATGACGAGTGCAATATCGTGGGATGCAATTCCTGTGCGCTTAGCTATTTCATCTGCAGCGACTTGGGCAGCAGCAAGGGGATCCTTGTAAAGAAGTTCTGTATTACTCATGCCTCAATAATGTCACAGAGACGCGTACCACTGGCAACGGTGTCGCCAATTACCGCTGTGAGATCTGTGATGATGCCATCTTTGTGAGCAACAAGTGGTTGTTCCATCTTCATTGCTTCAAGAACAATCACGAGATCGCCCATCTTCACGCTTTGACCAACTTCAACGGCAATTTTAACAACTGTGCCTTGCATCGGACTCTTGAGTGAATTACCTGCTGCTGCCCCAGAGAGTGATTGCTTTGCTCGGTGACGTTTTACAACAGGTGCAGGAGCATGAACTATTACATCAAATCGTTTTCCATTTACTTCGGCTACTAATTGTTGTGGCGCCATATGAGTTTGAGGTGCAAGCTCTACCCCAACATAGGCAGGAATATCGTTTACGAATTCATTTTCAATATAACTTGTGTAGATACTGAATTTTTCTGTAAAAGCACTATCTTCAAGAATTGCACGGTGAAATGTCAGAGCAGTAGCAAGACCATCTATTTTGAACTCTGCTAGTGCGCGACGGGCACGTTCAATCGCCTCTTTGCGAGTAGCACCTGTGACAATCAGCTTTGCGAGAAGTGAATCAAAGTTTCCACCAATAATGTCGCCATTTCTAAAGCCAGCATCCACGCGAACACCTGGGCCAGTTGGAATTTCCCATTGTGTAATGCGTCCTGGTGCAGGTAAGAATGAACGACCGGGATCTTCGCCGTTGATTCTAAATTCAAGGGAATGTCCGCGTATAACAGGATCATCGAAACCGAGAGATTCACCCATGGCAATTCTAAATTGCTCACGAACTAAATCAATTCCTGTAACTTCTTCACTAACTGGGTGCTCTACTTGAAGGCGCGTATTTACTTCAAGAAATGAAATCGTTCCATCTAAACCAATAAGAAATTCGCATGTGCCTGCACCTATATATCCGGCTTCTTTCATAATCGCTTTACTAGATCGATATAACTCTTTATTCTGAGCATCAGTTAGAAATGGGGCAGGTGCTTCTTCTACTAATTTTTGGTGGCGACGCTGCAAGGAGCAATCACGGGTACTAATAACAACTGCATGTCCGTGCTTATCGACTAATACTTGAGTTTCAACGTGACGAGGTTTATCTAAATATCGTTCAACGAAACATTCACCGCGACCAAAGCCAGATATCGCCTCACGAACAGCGGATGCAAATAGCTCTGGAATCTCCTCCATAGTTCGTGCAACTTTGAGGCCACGACCACCACCGCCATGTGCCGCCTTGATTGCAACCGGCAAGCCATGTTCTTTAGCAAAAGCTGTAACTTCTTCATGACCCTCAACTGGATCTTTTGTTCCCGCAACAAGTGGTGCGCCAGCTTTAGCCGCAATTTTGCGAGCAGAAACTTTATCGCCCAGTGCGCGGATTGCTGCAGGGGGAGGTCCGATCCAAATTAAACCTGCATCGATAACAGCTTGTGCAAAGTTCGCATTTTCAGAGAGGAAGCCATAACCAGGGTGAACAGAATCAGCACCTGATTTCTTAGCGACTTCAATTATTTTCTCAATATTCAAATAAGTTTGTGTTGCAGTAATGCCGTCGAGTGAGAATGCATAATCCGCACTTTGAGCATGCAATGAGTTGCGGTCTTCTTGAGAATAGACGGCAACGCTTTCTAGACCATGGTCTTTACATGCGCGAATAACACGCAATGCAATTTCACCTCTATTGGCTATGAGTACGCGCTTCATACCATTTCCTTTACTTCTGGCCACGAATAGCCGAGTTGGTTCATTGCTTTGCGCAAGAATGGCATAGAAATTCCAACTACGTTTGTGTAATCACCTTCGATGGATGGAATAAATGGAGAACTAAATCCATCCAAGGTAAAACCACCGGCAACATGGAGTGGTTCACCAGATGCAACGTAGTCATCAATTTCATCATCAGTCATATCGGAAAAAGTAACTTTTGTTGTAACACGATCGGATATCTCAATATTTTTGGCTGTATCAATTACACAGTGGCCAGTATGCAAAAATCCAGAATTACCGCGCACGCGTGATGCACGCTCTTTTGCAATTGCAGGTTCTCCAGGTTTTCCAAGTGATTCTCCTTCGAATTCAAAAGTGGAATCACAGCCAATAATTATTGCTGGGTAATCAATTTGATCACGAATTGTGTGAGCCTTTGTTATCGCAAGGGCAATCACCATATCGGAAGGAGAAAGTGAGTTGAAAAATGGTGTTTCTTCATCAACATGGCTGACCATAATTTTTGGTTTCAATCCTGCGGACTCCAACAAACGTCGCCTGGATGCAGATTGAGATGCGAGAACAACTGTTGGCATTTATGAATTTTTCCTTGCACCAAAAGTAATTTGATGTGGCAGAGGTTGACGTAATTGAGGTAAACCAAAGACGCTTCGCTTAATTACTGGCTCTAGCTTCTCAGGTGGATTCGCTGTGATTGCCTCACGAATCGCTTCCAATTCTTGTGGAGTCGGATTTCCAGTTGTAACTGTAAATTTCATCAGAGTGGGATATTTCCATGTTTGCGCGCGGGTAATGAATCTCGCTTTGTCTTTAGAGTTCTAAATGCCTTGGTTATATATGCACGAGATTGATTTGGCTCGATAACAGTGTCGATAATTCCTCGTTCAGCTGCAAGATAAGGATTAGCAAGTGTTTCGTTATATTCCTCAACTAATTCGGCACGCTTCTTCTCGGGATCTTTCGCTTCGCTCAATTCGCCACGGTAAAGAATATTTACCGCACCTTGTGCGCCCATCACTGCAATTTCTGCAGTTGGCCATGCAAAGTTAATATCGCTTCCTAAGTACTTGGAGCCCATAACAATAAATGCACCGCCATATGCTTTTCGAGTAATAAGTGTGACAAGTGGAACTGAGGCTTCAGCGTAGGCATAAAGCAATTTTGCTCCTCGGCGAATAATGCCGTTCCATTCCTGTTCTGTTCCTGGCAAGAAACCAGGCACATCCACGAGAGTAAGAATAGGAATATTGAATGCATCGCAGAAACGTACAAATCGTGCTGCTTTTTCACTTGAATTTATATCGAGTGTTCCAGCTAGTTGCTGCGGCTGGTTAGCAATTATTCCTACTGATTGGCCTTCAATTCGGCCAAAACCAACAATGATGTTTGGTGCGTAGAGAGCGTGCACTTCTAGGAATTCACCTTCATCAAGTAATGCGGTGATGAGAACTTTCATATCGTATGGCTGATTAGTGCTATCTGGAATGAGAGTATCTAATGCAATATCGGATGCTTTCTTTTCCAGAAGTTCAGTAGGAGGAAGTTGTGGAACTCCATCCATATTATTACTAGGTAAATAAGAAAGTAGAGCTTTTACATAGTCGATTGCATCTTCTTCACTCTCAGCTAAGTAATGAGAATTACCTGTACGCGTGTTATGTGTGAGAGCGCCACCAAGTTCTTCCATGCCAACATCTTCGCCAGTCACAGTCTTGATTACATCTGGACCAGTAATAAACATATGTGACGTTTCATTGACCATAACCGTAAAGTCAGTGAGCGCGGGTGAGTAAGCAGAACCACCTGCGCATGGCCCAAGAACTAATGAAATTTGCGGAATAACTCCAGAGGAGCGTGTATTAAGGCGGAATATTTTTCCGTAACCGCCGAGGGATGCAACTCCTTCTTGGATGCGCGCTCCACCTGAATCATTGATGCCAATCAAAGGAATTCCACTCTTGAGTGCAAATTCTGCAATCTTTACGATCTTTTCTGCATGAACTTCACCAAGGCTTCCACCCATAATTGTGAAATCTTGTGAATACAAAGCAATAGGTCGACCATCAACCGTTGCGGTTCCAATTACAACACCATCACCATAAGGACGGTTCTTTTCCATTCCAAATTTTGTTGATCGGTGGCGAGCGAATTCATCAATTTCAGTAAATGAATCTTCATCAACGAGTGCGCTAATTCGCTCGCGGGCCGTCATCTTGCCTTTTGCATGTTGCTTCTCAACTGCGCGTGCTGAACCAGCGTGTACAGCCTCTTCTACGCGTGCGCGCAAATCTTCAATTTTTCCTGCAGTTGTATGGAGATCGCTCATACCCCTACGGTACTAGGCGTGAGCAATGAAGTGCTAAGAACTCCACTCGATGAAGCGGAGATCAATTCAAAAATTACGCCGTACTGGCGGGTAAGCGTGGTCGAACTCACTGGGTCAACACAGAACGATTTGCTGCAACTTGTTGAGTCAAATATTGCATTAGATGGTCAAGTAATAGTTACTGAATTTCAAAGTAACGGACGTGGAAGATTAGATAGAACTTTCGAAGCACCCGCAAAGAGTGCACTTCTTTTTTCTTTTTATATTAAGCCACGAAAACAAAAAAGTGAGTGGGGTTTCATTCCTCTGATTGCTGGGTTGAGTCTTGTTCGTGCAATCTCGACAATAGATACTGCGATGAACGTTTCCTTGAAATGGCCTAACGATTTGCTCATTAATGAAAAGAAGTGTGCTGGAATTATTGCTCAAACAACTACTGAAGGAATAGTTCTTGGAATTGGTCTCAATGTTTCGATGACATCAGCGGAGTTACCAGTTCCAACCGCAACCTCACTCGCTATTGAGGGATCAAAATTTGTTGAACGAAACTCACTTCTTTCGCAAGTTCTAAATATATTTGCAGAGCTCTTCGAAGCCTGGGAAGAAGGATTTGAACTGTTGAGCGAATATTCTGATGTGAGCAGCACAATAGGCAAAAAAGTTCGAGTTGAACTCCCGGGTGGAGAAAGTCTTGAGGGAACTGTTGCTCGTATTTCACCTACTGGAGAACTTGTACTCGATGATGGAAGACATGTCAGCGCTGGCGATGTGATTCATCTACGATAACGCTCGTGAAAAACTCTTTTCCTACTGTTGGGGTCATTGGTGCTGGTCAACTAGCGCGCATGATGGTGGCGCCTGCTACTGCTTTAGGAATTGATTTGCTTCTACTCGCAGCCGATGAAAATGATTCTGCGGCACAAATTACAAATTCTGTAGTCGGGGATTTTCGTGATTTAGAGACAGTCCGTGAGTTTGCGAAAAAATGTGATGTGATTACCTTTGAACATGAACTAATTCCATTAGCAATTATCAAATCTCTAGAAAATGATGGAGTAGTTGTGCGTCCTAGTTCTGCCTCATTTATCTATTCACAGAATAAAGCTGTGATGCGAGATTTTCTCAAAGATTTTCCTGCACCTAAATGGCAAGTTATTTCTAAAGCAGAGGATGTAAAGCAATTCCCAGTAATTGCCAAAGCAATTTCAGGTGGTTATGACGGTAGGGGAGTCTGGAAAGTAATTTCGATAGATCAGCTTGAAGAAATAATGGACGAAACGAATCAATTGCTCATAGAAGAGCTCATCGACTTCGATATTGAAATTGCAGTGATGGTGGCGCGTTCACCACACGGTCAGGCAACTACATGGACGCCAACTCAGACGGTTCAAAAAGATGGCATATGTACGATGACCATTACTCCAGCACCTGATCTTTCGGAAGATCTAAGTCGGAAAGCGCAAAAATTGGCTCTAGATATTGCAGCCCATGTTGGGGTTGTTGGTGTTATGGCTGTTGAAATGTTTGTCCGTGGCGATGACCTTTATGTAAACGAACTTGCAATGCGTCCCCACAACTCAGGCCACTGGACAATTGATGGTGCAAAGACTTCACAATTCGAACAGCATCTAAGAGCAGTTCTTGATTTACCGCTAGGTGATCCTTCTATGACAGCGCGCAATGTTGTAATGGGAAATATTCTAGGTGGAGAAAAAGAAGATATGTATCGCCCATATTTACATTTGATGGCGCGTAACCCTGATCTTAAGTTCCACCACTATAGAAAAGAGGTGAAACCAGGGCGCAAGATTGGCCACATTAACGCTTTAGGCGATCATCTCGTAGAATTACGTGCAGATGTGGAACATGCCTTGGCCTATATGAGTGGAGAGATTGATGAGTGATGTAGCAATCATCATGGGATCAGATTCTGATTGGCCAATTATGGAAGATGCAGCAAAGGTTCTTGATTCCCTCGGCGTCTCATATAGCGCTGAAGTTGTTTCAGCTCATCGCATGCCACTTGAAATGGTCGAGTTCGCACAAAGTGCTGCGAGTAAAGGATTCAAAGTAATTATTGCTGGCGCTGGTGGCGCCGCTCATCTTCCAGGAATGGTTGCATCCCTTACTACACTCCCAGTTATCGGCGTACCGGTTGCTCTCAAAAATCTTGATGGAATGGATTCACTTCTTTCTATCGTGCAAATGCCAGCAGGTGTACCCGTTGCAACTGTTGGAGTTGGTAATGCAAAGAATGCAGCGCTCTTAGCAGCTCGAATTCTTGGTATTAGCAATAAAGATATTTCATCGAAAGTTAGCAAGGCATTAGAAGATTTGAACTCTGAGGCAAAAGCAAAAGGTGCCAGCCTTAGCGCTAAGCGAAATCAGAAGACTGGTTTTTGATTTATTTCTTTTGATACTCGATAGCAGGACAACGATCCATTATCGCGATAAGACCAGCATCTATTGCCCGCGCAACCGCTTCGTGATCAATAACATCTAACTGAAGCCACACTGCTTTTGCGCCAATTGCAATTGCTTCATCAACGACCTTGCCAACTAACTTAGAATTCACAAAGCAATCAACAACATCTACCGGAGTTGGAATCTCCGCAAGAGTTTTGTATCCAACTTCACCATGAACTATCTCTGCCCTTGGATATACAGGAATAACTCGATGACCTTTATCTTGCAATAGCTTTGAGACTCCATATGCGGCACGATCGGGATTGTTTCCAAGGCCAACTACAGCCCATGTTTTCATCGCAAGAACTGCATCAATATCTTCTTGAGAATTAATCGGTACGCCCCAATGCGTGAACTCGCCATCCTGCACTTCGCCACTTATCGCGATCGAGCATATTTCGACCGTCGATAAGGAATCTTGATTTTACAAGTTGACCTATTACTGCAGGATCAAGCTCTCGGTATTCCTTCCATTCAGTCAAGTGCAAAATCGCATCTGCATCTTTGACCGCAACTTTTACATCCTCTTCGAATGCAAGAGTTGGAAAACGCTTACGTGCCGGTTCAATTCCTTTAGGGTCATGTACAACAACTTTTGCACCAGCGGCATGGAGTTGAGCAGCGATATCTAACGCTGGGGAATCGCGAACATCATCACTATCTGGTTTGAAAGTTGCGCCAAGTACCGCAATTTTATATTTAGTAAGGTCTTCAGATAAGTCAGCGCGTACAACATCGATAACTCGCTGGCGAGCACGCAGATTGATTTGGTCAATCTCTCGAAGGAACTCAAGTGCTTGCTTAGCGCCTAACTCTTCTGCGCGAGCCATGAATGCACGAATATCTTTAGGAAGGCAACCTCCACCAAAACCAATTCCTGCTTGCAAGAATCTATTTCCGATGCGAGGGTCATATCCAATCGCCTTAGCAAGCACGGTTACATCGCCACCTGCTGCTTCACAAACCTCAGCCATTGCATTGATAAATGAAATCTTTGTCGCAAGAAATGAGTTTGCTGCAACTTTTACGAGCTCAGCAGTAGGAAGATCTGCGCGAATCCACGGTGTTCCAAGTGCAATAACTGGTGCATAGACTTCTTTGAGTATTGTCTCTACACGATCATTTACTACGCCAACTACAAGTCGATTTGGAGTGAGAGTATCTTCAACTGCAAATCCTTCACGCAAAAATTCTGGATTCCATGCAAGGTCTGCATTAGGTGCGCTTATTGCTAATTGGTCACGCAGCATCTGTGCTGTTCCAACTGGGACAGTTGATTTACCAACAACTAATGATCCACTTTTCAAATATGGCGCTATAGCCGCAACGGATGCTTTTACATATGTTAGATCTGCAGCGAGCCCATCTTTACTCTGTGGTGTTCCTACGCAAATGAAATGAACATCGGCATCTGCTACCGCGGAAAAATCTGTTGTAAAACTAAGTCTTCCTGTCTTTATTTCACTAGCAAGAAGTGTGTCTAAACCCGGTTCATAGAATGGAAGTTCGCCACGTGAGAGCTGGGCAATCTTTTGTGCATCCGTATCGACCCCAACAACCGTGAAACCAAGTGAGGACATACAAGCTGCATGTGTTGCACCTAAATATCCTGTACCAACGACAGAGAGCTTGAGAGTCATATCGTCAGTCTATCTATTTGAGCGCGCCACAAGGATCTTCATCGGCTGTTCGTGTCTTGAATTTATCAACGATAGTTACTTTAGGGGTACTTGTTGAACTAGCCGATGGTGATGGTGTGACCTCGTCAACAATAGGTAAATCATCGCGAAGTCTTTGAAATAGCTCTGGAGCAAGGACTGAATCCCATGTAACAACAGAACCAAGCCCGGCTACTCGCGCATTTGTATTACCTAATGGAATTGTTAATGTACGAACTTTTCCAGGAGAAAGATTCTTCATCTGTTTTGCAAGAGTGAGCAAATCATCTTGATTTAGTGTTGAGTCAGTCTTTAAGCTAGCAACTGTTGCATTGAAAAAATTGACCAATTTTATTGGGTTGAGAAGAACCCCAGTACTTGTTGCTTTACGCAGTACGGCGCTCATAAATTGCTGCTGACGTTGCATTCGCCCAAGATCGCCCATTCCATCAAAATCTCGAGTGCGAACATATTTTAAAGATTCAATTCCATTGAGTGTATGTACTCCAGCGGGGAGCACTAGGTGACTATTTGGATCATCAATATCTCGTTTAGTACACACCTGAATTCCACCGATTGCATCTACGATGCCAGCAAAACCTGCAAAGCTGACTTCAATGTAGTGATCAATCTTAAGATTAGATTTTGCTTCGAAAGTTTGTATCAGTAATGGTGCACCACCCCATGCAAATGCAGCATTTATTTTTGCTTGCGTGGCACCAATTTGTGACTTTCCATCCATACTGGTGTGTGCAGGAACAGTTACGAGTGAATCACGCGGGATTGAAATAATCATTGCCTTATCGCGGGCTTTACTAATATGAACGAGAAGCATCGTGTCTGAACGGGCGCCTGCAGCAGTTTTTGTACTACCTACGCGCAATAATTTTTGCTGTTCTTTCGTCAATCCTTCTCGAGTATCAGAACCTACTAAGAGATAATTGAGTGCCTTAGATGTTTTTTCTGGGCGAGATTTCAACCCACTAAATACATCGATGCGATCGATGGCACCACTGACTTGACCAAGTGCAAGCCATGAGAATGTTGAAAGGAGAATGATGCCCACAGAGAGTGAGGTAATTATCCGAATCGGTCGCGTCGCTTTCACAGGGAGAGCGTACTTGGACGATACGGTGGAGGGGTTATGACGACATCAGCAAATGAGTTATATGGCTCACCGAAGCGCCAGATATCTATCATTCTGCCAGTTCTCAATGAAGCAGATCATCTTGAAGAGTCAATTCATTCGATACTTTCTCAGGATTATTTAGGAGATATCGAAATAATTCTTGCTATCGGGCCTTCTCATGATGGAACAGAAAACATTGCGCAAGCACTTGCTGATAAGGATTCACGAATAGTTCTTGTCGAAAATCCAAGTGGTCGTACTGCAAGCGCTCTCAATATTGCCATTGCAGCAACTAAATATTCAATCATTGTTCGAGTTGATGGTCATTCGCAAATACCAAAGAATTATCTGACTCTTATTTCATCAATTCTTGAAGAGACCGGTGCAGTAAATGTTGGTGGAGTTATGGATGCGCAAGGTCGTACTCTTTTTGAACGAGGTGTCGCACGCGCAATGAAGAGCGCACTTGGTGTCGGTGCATCACGCTTCCATACAGGTGGGGCTGCAGGGGAGGTAGACACTGTTTACCTTGGAGCATTTAGAAAAGATGCATTGCTTGCAGCTGGTGGCTTTGATGAGAGATTTACACGAGCGCAAGATTGGGAACTAAATTTTAGATTACGAAGCGTCGGGGGAATAATCTATTTTGATCCTCGCCTCATCGTTACTTACAGGCCACGCCCTAGCGTGCTTGCGCTTGCAAAACAATATTTCAATTATGGACGTTGGCGCAGAGTTGTTTCACGCACCCATCAAGGAACAATAAATTATCGGTACCTTGCCCCACCAATTGCAGTTCTTGGAAGCGCGCTCTCAATTCTGATGAGTTTATTCTTGTCAATAATTTTTATTATTCCACTCGCAATTTATTTGACCTTTATTTTGCTTGCATCTTTTCGAATTGCTCGATCAATCGGAGAAATCATCTGCATGCCGCTTATATTGCTGACGATGCATATGTCATGGGGCTTGGGATTCATTACTTCACCTAAATCACTTGCCCCCAAGGCCAAGTAATACATATCTAATTGCCTCGCTGAGGTAACCTTTCATCTATGAGCGCCCCACTTCAAGTCTACGAACCGTTCCGTGCGGGACTTCCGCCACTCGGTCGTTATTGGAAGTCACTGTGGGCACGTCGAACTTTTATTTCTCAATATTCGAAATCTGAATTACGGGAGCAACATTTTGATTCAGTCTTTGGGCAGTTATGGCTAGTTCTCAACCCTCTATTGCTCTCTGCAGTCTATTTTTTATTGATAGTTATCATTGGTGGAAGCAGTGATTCAACTCGCTATGGTCACCTCACTGCGAGCCTTTTTCTATTTTATTTAGTAAGTAATAGCCTCACCGGCGGCGTCAAATCTGTTACAGCTGGACAACGCCTAATTCTCAACACTGCATTCCCACGCATCATGCTTCCAATTTCGGCGACAATAATTGCGCTCTTCAAATTCTTGCCCACACTCTTCGTTTTTCTCGTCATGAGAACGATCATCGGCCTTCCATTTGGATGGGAGATGCTCTGGGCGATCCCAGTATTTTTCATTGCGCTACTTTTTTCATTGGGAGTCGCAATCACAATCTCATGTGTGAATGTCTATTTCCGCGATATCGCGAGTTTCCTACCGTATATGACGCGAACGCTGCTCTATCTTTCACCGATACTTTATGAAGCTTCAAGTTTGTCGCCAAAATTGCGTGCTTTAGAAGTTTTTAATCCTCTGTTTCCTATTTTGGATTCTTGGTCTCAAGCAGTAGTCCATTCACAAGTTCCCTCAACAGCTAGTTTGCTGCAAGGTCTTGCTTGGGCGTTGGGGATTTTCTTTATTGGAACATATTTCTTCCTTTCTAGGGAGCGTGAATTTGCCGTCCGTCTCTAACGCACCATTAGCGACTAATGAAGTTGCGGTCTCAGTTCGCAATCTTGGTCTTACATATACAACTGCAATCGATCGCAGACCAACACTAAAAGCGCGTTTAAAAAGCTTTGGTGGAAAACAAACAAGAACTATTCGAGCACTCGATGAAGTAAATCTCGATGTTGAGTATGGCCAAGTATTAGGAGTAATCGGCACTAACGGTGCTGGAAAATCTTCACTAATGCGCGTCATTGCTGGAATATTGCCACCATCACAAGGGCGCGTTGAAGTCTATGGAAGCGTGAGCACACTCCTTGCTTTAGGAGTTGGATTCAATCCTGCTATGTCAGGTCGAGACAATGTTTTTCTTGGAGGACTTGCAGCTGGCATGAGTCGCGAACAGATTGAAGAACATTTCGAAGAAATTGCAGATTTCTCTGAGTTGGGTGAAGCAATAGATTCTCCGATGCGTACCTATTCATCTGGAATGTATGCTCGCTTAGCTTTTTCGGTTGCAGCAACGGTTCGCCCAGACATTCTCATCGTCGATGAAGCACTGAGTACTGGAGATGCAAAGTTTAAGGAGAAAAGCTTCAACAGAATAAAGGAATTACGCAGTGATGATCGCGCACTTATTTTAGTAAGTCATGCCATGGGTACGTTACGCGAGGTTTGTAATGATGTCGCGTGGTTACACAAAGGCAAGCTAATCCAGCGCGGTGAGCCAAATACCGTAATTGATGCGTATCAAGAATTTCTTCATGTCGGAAAGAGCGCAGCTGTCGATGAGGATCTCTAAGAGCCTTATAGCAATTCTTTTTCTTCAACTATTTATTCCGCAAGCCCATGCAAATGAAATTCCTACTTCATTTTCGTTTCAAGGTTCTGGCTACGGCCATGGTGTTGGCATGAGTCAAATAGGTGCACGAGCGATGGCTCTGGCTGGCGAAAGTCCACTATCAATTCTTAGGTATTACTACTCTGGTGTTGAAATTGAATCATTACCTGATACACAAACCCTTCGAGTAAATATCGGGCACTTACTCAAAAACATAAAACTAGGAACGTCAACACCTAATTCAACAATAAGCGCATTTATTTCAAATGATAAAGCTGTAGCGCAGGTGCCATCTAAGAGTTCATTTTCATTTTCAATTTCAGGTTCTCAAATTTCACTAATGTCAGTCACAGGCAAAAAAAGTCACGTGATAACTCGTAACAGAGAATTCACAATCAGATGGAGTGGCGAAAGTGCGACTGTTTCAGTAACAGATACAAAAGGAACCATGAAATATAGATATGGTCAGATTCAATTGAAGTCAGTGCGTACTAAAGATGGAAAATATTTCATAGAAGCCACCAACTCATTGCGCCTTCATGATGAGTATCTATATGGAATTGGAGAAGTGCCGTCATCCTGGCCTGCTGCCGCGCTACAGGCACAAGCGATTGCTTCCCGCACATATGCATTGAGCAAGGCCGGAGTAATAAAGAGCGCATGCGATTGCAATCTATACGGTTCAATTTCTGATCAGAGTTTTATTGGTTATGCCAAAGAGAGCGAACCGCTTTATGGAAAATTATGGAGAGAAGCCGTAGACGCAACCATGTCGAGTGAATCCACTGGCCTTGCAATCACAATGCAAGGTGAGCCAATAACTTCATATTTCACATCTTCTACAGGTGGCCAAACTGAATCAGCAATAAACGCTTGGGGCAGTGATCGCCAATTTGCTCTCAGCGTTCCTGATTCTTCAAGTGCCGATATCACCCTCAATCCCCGCTATGCACAATGGAATCGTGTGGTTTCTCAAGAAGTTATTGCTTTAGCATTTCTACTTCCCGATGTAGCAACGTTAGAAATTGTGAGTAGAAATTCAACCGGAACAGTTGGGATGATCAAAGCAGTTTCGAGTGCAGGAGTTGAAGTTGTTTTACGAGGTGAAACTTTTAGAAGTCGAACAAAGATTCCATCTGCTTGGTTTGAATTAGTCAGCGTGCAGAACTGAGTTGAGTCCACCCCAAGAACCGGTACGCAGAATTACTTCCAGGCAACCATCTTGAGAGTTTCGACGAAACAATAAATTATTAGCACCAGAGAGAGTCCCAGCTTTCACAATCTCGCCATCAGGAAGTCGAACTTTAGCTGCAGCAGTGATGTATGTACCTGCTTCGATGACGCAGTTTTCTCCAAGTGAAATTCCAAGCCCTGAGTTAGCCCCGAGCAAACATTTCTTTCCTATTGAAATTACTTGTTTTCCGCCACCGCTAAGTGTGCCCATAATTGATGCACCGCCACCGATATCGCTGCCATCATCGACTACAACTCCAGCTGAAATACGTCCTTCAACCATAGAAGTTCCCAGTGTTCCTGCGTTGAAGTTTACAAATCCTTCATGCATCACAGTTGTGCCGTGTGCAAGATGTGCGCCAAGTCGAACCCGATCTGCATCCGCAATTCGCACACCACTTGGAATAACGTAATCAACCATGCGTGGGAATTTATCGATTCCAAATACATTCACATTGCCATATGCAGCTTTGAGTTTTGCGCGAGTTCGCTCAAAACCATCCACAGCGCACGGACCATATGAAGTCCACACGACATTGTTGAGAATTCCAAAAATTCCATCGAGGTTTAGGCCATGTGGTTTTACAAGGCGATGTGAGAGTAAATGGAGTCGAAGATATGCATCACTTACATTTGCTGGAGCTTTATCTAAATCAATCTCAATACTTACAAGTTCTTTTGAAACTCCGCGAATCGCATCAATGCCAACTAGCGCTTGTAGATCGGATGGAACTGCAGAAAGGCCACCAAGAGTTGGTAGCGGAAACCATGTATCGAGAACGACTCCACCGGCAATTGTCGCTATTCCGTGGCCTGATGCTTGCATACTCATAAGCCAAGCCTAACCCCTATTCTTCTTCTCATGCGTATCGCCGTCTTTTGCTCCTCATCACCGACTATCGATAATAAATATGTCGAGCTGGCATATGAACTGGGTGCGGCCATTGGTGAAAAGAATTGGGAACTCGTCACAGGTGGCGGTCATATTTCAATGATGGGAGCAGTGGCGCGCGGTGCTAGAGAGAAGTCAGGAAAGACTATTGGCGTAATTCCACAAGCACTAGTCGATATTGAATTTGCGGATCACGATAGCGATGAATTACATATCGTCGAAACTATGGGTGAGCGAAAGGCAATGATTACAGATATTTCAGAAGCCTTTATAACCTTGCCGGGTGGGGCGGGAACTCTTGAAGAATTCTTTGAAATTTGGGTTGGCCGGTATTTGAAATTTCATAATAAGCCAGTAATTATCTTAGATCCTTTTGGCTTGTACTCACCGCTACATGAATTGATTAATCATCTTGAATCTGAAAACTTTATAAAGCCAGGAATGCGCGAACTCGTAACATGGTGCACAACTGTTGAGCAAGCTATTGCAGCGTGCGCATAGATGAATAACTCACTAGCCATTACCGTCAAACTTCCCGTCTCAATCGATACAGCATGGGCTGCAATTCAAGATTGGGAATCACAAAGTAATTGGATGTTGCTCACTAAAGTCTGGGTCACATCGCAAATCAGAGAAGGTATCGGTACGGAAATTGAAGCATTCACCGGACTTATTCCGAGTAAGAAATTTTTTGGGATAATGGATTCAATGCGCGTTACGCAATGGAATCCGCCGCACTCTTGTGAAGTTTTGCATACAGGAAAAATAATTAAGGGCACGGGTCTATTTCGACTTGAAGAGATCAATGAGAAAGAAACACTTTTCCATTGGTCAGAGATTGTGATTGCACCGCGAGCGCTCTTCTTGCTCACCCTTCCAGGCTTGTATCTCGGCGTAAGAATCTCTTTGAGCAGGTTTGCACGAGCCCTTGTAGGAACTGGCACACCAGGCGAGTAATCTCATCCATTATGAGCCAATCCCAAAGTGTTGCGCAGGCACTTGCCTCGCTACCTGAGGAAGAGCGCATCATTTTGACAATGCACTTTATGAAGTCAATGTCGGCGCAAGAGATTGCGACCATGCTGGGAGTACCAGAGCGCTCTGTAAGCGCCCTCATAATCAGCGGTAAAGGGCGAATCAGCCTGATTCTTGGCCTGAAGTAAGCACGATTTCGCGCCAGCACTCATTATGCGAGATACTTCTCCTCTTATACCCATGCTTTCTACGTAGCGCTTGTGAGCGCGCGAAGTGAGCCAACTAAGGAGTGACCAGATGGCTGCCATGAAACCCCGCACTGGCGATGGACCCATGGAAGTTACTAAAGAGGCTCGATCCCTCGTCATGCGAATTCCACTAGAAGGTGGCGGACGCTTAGTTGTTGAAATGAATGCTGAAGAAGCAAATAATCTCAGCGCAGCGCTTCATGCAGCTGTTGCACTCATCAAAAAATAGAGCATAGCTTTTAGCGCTATGAACGATGTTTTTGCACAATCCGCACCGATAACTGTTGAAAGTGCTGTGCGCTCGCACGCAATTGCTCTCTCATTTTCAAAAAATGAAAACGATGAATTTCTAATTGAAGGCCCATCACAATTAGTTTCTCAAATTGCAAAACACTTCGAGGTAATTCTCCTTGATGAACTAACATTTTTTTCACCCACTGGTAAAGCAGGAGAACTTTTTGAAATTCCGGTGAGTGCAACGGATTCAGAAACAGAGCGAATCTATCTTGTTGGCTTGGGAGGTAAGATCCTTGCCTCCATCAGACTTGCAGCGGCTGCAGTTGGTCGAAAAGTTCGCGGTAAAAATATTCAAGTCTTTGCAGCCTGCACTGATGGTGTCGATGAGTTACATGCTTTTGCTGTTTCACTGACTCTAGGTTCATATGTATGGAATCTAAAATCCGATAAAGAGATAAAATCTCCGACTTTTTTTATCGCAACTAATGATCAAGAAACTCTCGATGATGCAGTCGTAATCGCAAAGGCTATTTGCACTGCGCGCGACCTTGTTCATACCTCTGCAAATATCAAGAATCCAGCGTGGTTAGCAGATCAAGCAGTTCAACTCGGAAAAGAATTTGGATTTGACGTTAAAGTTCTTGCCGGCAAGGAACTTGCACAATTTGGCGGATTACGCGCTGTTGGAAACTCTTCACCTAAGCCCGGTCCTCGCTTTGTTGAACTTTCGTACCAGCCTCGTAATTCAAAAAAGAATGTTAATGCTCTCGAACACGTTGTTCTCGTGGGCAAGGGAATTACTTTTGATACAGGTGGGGTTTCTCTCAAGCGTCCATATGACACGATGATTGCTATGAAAAGCGATATGGCTGGAGCTGCAGCCATCCTTGCAACCCTTAGCGCTATTGCTCAATTACAGCCAAAAGTTCGCGTCACAGCACTCATGATGTTGGCAGAAAATGCTTTATCGGGAACTTCCCAACGCCCAAGCGATGTCATTACACACTTTGGTGGAACCACTGTAGAAGTTATAAATACAGATGCGGAAGGTCGCTTAGTTCTAGCCGATGGTCTTGCATACGCAGATGCAAACTTAGAACCAGATTATTTGGTAGATATTGCAACTCTCACTGGTGCAGCAACACTTGGTCTTGGTCGTCAATACGCTGCTATGTATACCCGAGATAACAATCTTGCAAAAGAATTAGTTTCTATCGGTGAAGAATCTGGAGACAGGGTCTGGCATATGCCACTCATTGATGATTACCAAGACTCACTTGAAAGCGATATTGCCGATTTCAATCACACTGCAGATAAAGCAAAATACTCTGCTGGCTCAGTAACAGCAGCCCTCTTTCTTGAAAAATTCGTAGGAGAACGCCGTTGGGTTCATTTAGATATCGCGGGAACGGCTCGCAGCGAAGTTGATGCAGGCGAGAATGCAAAAGGTGGAACTGGATTTGGTGTTCGACTACTTACAGATTGGATAATGAGTCTGTGATGCGACAAGACCCACATGATTTTTCAGAGAGCTTTATTGCTGAAGATTTCGAAATGAGCCAAGCACGTGCACGTGGTGTAGAACTTGGCGTTATTGATACAACACCTGGTGCAGGTGCATATCTTCGCTTTCTAGCACATCTGCTCAAAGCGCAATCAGTAGTTGAAGTAGGTACTGCATCTGGTGTTGGTTCACTTTGGTTACTCAAAGGAATGATGAGAAGCGGAACTCTCACTTCGATAGATGATGAAATGGAACATACTCAAATTGCAAAGTTAGCTCTGCAAGATGCAGATATCGAGCAAGCTAGATATAGATTGATAACTAATTCGATTCCTGATGTAATGACAAAATTGACTGATAGGGCTTATGACCTAGTCGTACTTCGCCATAACCCAGAAGATCTCTCATTCGTTATCGGAGAGGCACATCGCATTTTGCGAAGTGGGGGAGTGTTAGTAATTGATAACTATTTTGGAGGCGCAAAGGTTCAAGACCCTGCGCAAAGAGATGCAAAAACCGTAGCACTACGCGATGCTGGGAAAATTATTAGAGCAGGTGGCGAAGATTGGGTGAGTTCCCTCATTCCAACAGGTGATGGTTTGTTACTTGCAACGAAGGTATAGCAGAATTAGAAAATGAAGTTTCCTCGCAAAAATAAAATCAATACTCCAAGACCTTGGTGGGAAACTTCGACGAAGAAAAGTTCTTCAAATCTCAATCTACTTTTTGTTGGCGTTATTGCCGGAGTTATCGGTGGGATATTGGGTTCGAATGCATCCACTGGTTGGATTCCATATCGCGCGAATTTAGTGAGCTCGACAAGTACTATCGAAAGAAAACCAGATTCAGTCGCTGGAATTGCGCAAAGAGTTTTGCCATCTGTTGTTTCTATCGCTACTGAATCGAGTGCTGGCGGGGGAACTGGTTCAGGCTTCATTATCGATAGTGGTGGAATGATTCTGACAAATAATCACGTTGTCGATGAGGTCGCGCTCAACGGTGGCGTAATTAGAGTGACTCTCAATAATGGTCAGAATTATGAAGGAACCATTGTTGGTCGAGATGCCCCTTACGACTTAGCTGTCATAAAAATTGCTGCAACTAACCTTCCTGCACTCCAATTTGGAGATAGTGACAAGGTTGCAGTTGGGGATTCAGTAATTGCAATTGGCTCACCACTTGGACTTTCAGGAACTGTGACTCTGGGAATTATTAGTGCAAAGAATCGCGCCGTAACAGCAGGAACTGCTGGCTCTGAAAGTTCTTTTATTAATGCACTGCAAACCGATGCTGCAATCAATCCTGGAAATTCTGGAGGTCCTCTTGTTGATGCAACTGGGGCGGTCATTGGAGTGAATTCAGCAATTGCATCTCTTAGTTCTTCATCTAGATCTCAAGTTGGTTCTATTGGACTTGGTTTTGCAATTCCTATCAATCAAGCACGCCGTACTGCAGATCAATTGATAAAGACAGGTAAAGCGACATATCCAATAATGGGTCTCTCTTTGAATATGGCATCGACAGGAACAGGTGCACAGGTGGCAGCAACACCTGCTGCAATTCTCAAAGGTGGACCAGCTGATCGAGCAGGCATTCGCCCGGGGGACCTAATTACTGGCTTTGATGGCAAAGAAATCACCTCAGCCGATGAACTCATTGTTGCTGTTCGATCTCGCGAAGTTGGCGACACCATCAAACTTACCTATTTTCGAAATGGCAAGAGCACAGATGTATCACTCACCCTTGTTGCTTCAACTAAATAATGTGTAGTTATCTAAAAGTGCGGATAGGCTAACAACATGTTCTTCGATATTGGTGCAGGCGAAATCTTGGGCTTAGCAATACTTGGAGTTATTCTCGTCGGCCCAGAACGTTTGCCACATGTAGCCTCTGAAGCTGCAAAGCTTGTGAAGAAATTGCGTGCACTCTCACAAACTGCAACTGCTGAATTACGAGAAAACCTTGGGCCTGGATTTGAGAACTTGCAGCCAGCCGACCTACACCCAAAAACTTTTATAAAGAAACAATTAGCAGATGCACTTGATGAGAATCAAAAACCTGTAACCAAAAAAATCAATGCAAAGATCGACCCTGATCTCCTATGACAATTGTTGAACAGATACATGCAGCACTTGCAACAGTTCAAGATCCAGAACTTCACAGAGCGCTGCCAGATTTAGGAATGGTTGAATCTGTTTCTTTCAATAAAGGCGTTGCTTCCCTTACTATTTTGCTCACAATATCTGGATGTCCAATGCAAGATCGATTGCGTTCAGATATCACCAAAGCAGTTGATGCGATAAAAGAAGTTGAAAGCATCACATTAAATTTTGGAGTTATGTCAGAGGAACAAAGAAATAATGTAAAGAAATTGCTTCGCGGTGGACGAGAGAAATTCATCCCATTTGCCCAGCCAGATTCGCTTACTCGTGTCTTAGGTATTGCCTCTGGAAAAGGTGGAGTAGGTAAATCCTCATTAACGTGCAATTTAGCTATAGCTGCAGCCAATAAAGGTTTGAGAGTCGGAATCCTCGATGCTGATGTTTATGGACACTCAATTCCTCGTCTTATGGGATTGATGAACCAGCGACCAACTGCAATTGATCAAATGTTTATACCTCTGGAATCTTATGGAGTAAAGACTGTTTCGATGGAGATGTTTAAGCCAGAACGCTCGGATGCTGTTGCATACCGTGGACCACTTCTACACAAGGTATTAGAGCAATTGCTCTCTGATGCATATTGGGGCGATCTCGACTTACTTCTTATCGATTTGCCACCAGGAACTGGAGATTTAGCAATTTCCTTGGGCCAACTCATTCCGTCTTCAGAAGTATTAGTTGTGACGACTCCACAAGTTGCAGCTGCTGAGGTTGCCGAACGAGCAGGAAGAATTGCTCACCAAATGAAACAACATGTTGTCGGTGTAATCGAAAATATGTCTGCATTCCCATGCCCCACATGCGGTGAATCTATTTCACTCTTTGGTACAGGTGGGGGAGAAGAAACTGCTCGTCGTCTTTCAGAATTAGTTGGTACCAATGTCCCATTGGTTGGAAAGATTCCATTTAGTCCCGACCTTCGCACCGGTGGAGATTCAGGTAAGCCGGTAGTAGCGGAACATCCAGAATCCGCTGCTGCAATCGTGATTAATGAGATTACAGATCAACTTATTGTAAGAAGTAAATCCTTATTAGGAGTTCGACTGGGGCTTGCTACGTAACTCTTTAACCATCTCTTCAAGAAGTTCGGCCATTTCACTTCGCATAAAGTCACGAGTTGCAACGTCACCCAACGAAATTCGCAGACTTGCTAATTCTCGTGTCAGGTATTCAGTATCTGCGATGCTTCGATCATTTCGAGCACGATCTTCATTGAGTTGAATACGATCACGATCTGCCTGGCGATTTTGTGCAAGCAAAATAAGTGGCGCTGCATAGGATGCCTGAAGTGAAAGAATAAGCGTCAAGAAAATAAATGGATATGTATCCCAGCGCAGATTTGTAGGTGCCAAAGTATTCCAAAGGACCCAGAATCCAACAAAGAATGTCATGTAAACCAAGAAGCGAGCAGTACCTAAAAAGCGTGCAAAATTTTCTGATAAACGACCAAAAGTTTCAGGATCAAAATTAGGACGCAGTGAACGACGTGTCTCGCGTGGAGTATCTAATTGATTATTGCGTGCCATTGTGAACGCCCTCCTTCTCCAATTGAGCAATATCTACTTGGGTGCGCGAAGTTTCGCGATGATCATGGCGCCAGTTTTCAGGCAACAGGTGATCGAGCACATCATCGACAGTAACTGCACCAAGCAAGCGATCATTTGCATCGATAACAGGAACAGAGAGCAAGTTATAGCTTGCTAAATATGAAGAAACCTCGTTGAGTGTTGCATCAGGGTTCAGGCCCTGTGTATCAGTATCAACGATCGAGCCGAGAAGCGTTGAAGGCGGTTCGCGCAATAAGCGTTGGTAGTGAGCCATTCCAATGAAACGTCCAGTTGGCGTTTCTAGAGGTTGGCGACAAATAAATATTTGAGAGGCAAGTGCTGGAGAAATTTCACTTTGTCGAACAGCAGCAAGTGCGTCGGCAACTGTTGAATCAGCACTCAAAATAATTGGTTCTGTTGTCATCATTCCACCTGCTGAATAATCTTCGTAGTTCATCAAGCGAAGAACATCTTCAGCATCTTCTGGTTCCATCAAATCAATCAGTGTTTGCGCACGTTCAGCTCCAACTTCACGAAGTAAGTCAGCTGCATCATCTGGATCCATCTCACCGAGTACATCTGCTGCACGCTCTCCTTCTAATTCGGCAAGGAGTGCAACTCGGCTTTTCTCATCCATTTCTTCAAGTACATCTGCAAGTCGTTCGTCATTGAGAGCGCCAGCAACTTCAACTCGACGCTTTGGGGCTAAGTCTTGTAACACTGCAGCAAGGTCAGCTGCACGAAGATTGGAAAGCGTTGAGAGTAAATTAGTAACACCTTGATTTGGTTCATGTGATGCAAATCCAGTTACTTCTTCCCACGCAACGGTAGAAGTTGCGCCTTTGCGACGCAGGCCATGGCCTTTGCGCATAATGTGAACTTTAGTAATTAGCCAATCACCAGTGCGATTTTGCTCCATACCCATATCTTCAACGACAACGTTTTCATTTGATTCAACAAGTGTGATTGAACGATCCACAAGTTCACCGAGAACTAATAATTCTCCTGCACGCGTATCGAATCGGCGCATGTTGAGTAAACCAGTAATAACTACAGTGCCACTTTCAATTGAAGTAACACGAGTGATTGGTACAAAAACGCGACGACGTAATGGAACTTCAACAACTAAACCAAGAATTCGCGGTGGTTGATTATTAGAACGCAGGGTCGCGACAGCATCTCGCACCTTACCTACTGGATCACCATTTGGGTCAAAGACCGCTGTGCCTGCAAGACGGGCGAGAAATACTCGTTTTATCAAGTTTCCGCTCATGGGCTAAGGGTAACCTCTAAAGATGAACTCCCGCTTTCGTATAAGTGACGAGCAATAGATACCGTTGCCCTATGCAGCCTCACGCAAGAGATAGCCATATAGCCATCCCTGCTCGCCCAGATCTCATTCGATTAGGTCTAGGAATCATTGGGATTGGAACATCGGGCCCACTTATTGCGATGAGTTCGATGCCAGTGCTCACATTAATATTCTGGAGAAATCTTGGCGGATCTCTCATGACTCTTCCTTTTGCTATTCGACATACACACCTAAAGAGTCATCGTGAAGGAATGAAATGGGCAGCCATTGCTGGAGTGACTCTCGCACTTCATTTTTATGGATTCTTTTTAGCTATGCGCATGACAAGTGTTGCTGCAGGAACTGCAATTGTTGCTCTCCAACCAATCTTTGCTGCATTGTTCATAAAATTGAGTGGAGGTCATATTCCATCAAGAGCGTGGTTTGGAATGGTTGTTAGTTTTTCTGGAGTATTACTTATTTCTGGAATAGATTTACAGATTTCACTTAGAAGTTTTCTTGGAGATATTGCAGCACTAATTTCTGCAGCTTTGGCGGCTCTTTATATGATGGCAGGATCCAGGGCACAGAGAACTATTGAGACAACTACATATACGACTATTTGTTATTTCATATGTGCAATAACTGCACTTCCAATGGCAATAATTGCTGGGAATGAAATTTTGTATTTCTCGGCTAAACAATGGTGGATCGTTCTTGGTCTCATTCTTGGCGCGCAACTGCTTGGTCATACGATGTTTAATGCAGCACTCAAGCGCGTCTCACCTGCTGTTGTTTCACTCATTGTCTTTTTTGAAGTTCCAGTGAGTTCCATTTTGGCAGTGTGGTGGCTTGGACAAAAACCTCCTCTTGGAATCATTCCTGGGATTGCGCTCATTCTTATTGGTTGCGTACTAGTAGTACTTCGCACACGAGTTGATCGGGCGGAAGCGCATGATTGATCTACACACTCACACTACGTGTAGCGATGGCACGGATACTCCCAGAGAACTTATTAATAAGGCTCTTTCGCAAGGCGTTAAAGTTTTAGCAATCACAGACCATGACACGACATCTGGCTGGAATGAAGCACGACAATCTCTGCGCGGTGACCTAGAGCTAGTACTTGGCGCTGAAATTTCATGTCTAACTCACGATGGAATAAGTGTTCACATGCTTGGTCTTCTCTTTGATGAAAAGAATTTAGCGATGCAACAGTTATTGGAAGAAACCAGAGATGGCCGTATTCCCCGCATGAAGAAGATGATTGAACTCATGCGTGCGGAAGGAATAGATATTTCCATTGAAGATGTTGAATCCCTAAAATCTGCAGGTGCAACACTTGGCCGTCCGCATTTAGCCGATGCACTTGTGAAAAATGGTGTTATCTCCAGTAGAGATGAAGCATTCCAAGAGTTACTTCATAATGAATCTAGATTCTATGTATCGCATGCAGCGCCAACTCCTGCTGATGCAATTAGAGCTATTCGATCCGCTGGGGGAGTTGCTGTTATTGCACATGCATTCGCCTCACATCGAGGCAAAATTCTTGTCAGTGATGATTTATTAGAACTATGTGAAGCAGGACTAAATGGCATTGAAGTGGATCACAGAGATCACAGCCCGGCAGAGCGGGACATGTTGCGCGCAATTGCAATTGAAAAGAACTTAGTAATTACAGGGTCAAGTGATTATCACGGCACAGGGAAGATGAATTCATTAGGGGAGAATTGGACAAGCCCAGAACAATGGCTTCGACTAGAATCAGAGTCTGATCAAAGAAGGGTGGTAAGGGCATGAATCTTGCAGAAACAAGTGCACTAACTTTCACCATTCAATCTTTTGTAACCCTGCTGGTGATTATGGATCCACCGGGTGCAACTCCTATTTTTCTTAGCTTAGTTGCTGATAAGAGCGCAAAAGTTCGCCGCCAACTTGCTGTACAAGCTGCCCTAGTCTCACTTCTTGTTATTTCAGTTTTTGCACTTTTTGGTCGACTCATACTTTCGTATCTCAATGTATCTATTGGTGCACTTCAAGCGGCAGGTGGACTTTTACTTCTTCTTATCTCACTCGAACTTTTGACGGGACGAGGTAGTGAAGGTTCAAAATCTGAGAATGCAAATGTTGCATTAGTTCCCCTAGGAACTCCTTTATTAGCAGGCCCTGGTGCAATTGTTGCAACGATGCTCTTTGTACAAGATGCGACAACGCCGGCATATAAATTTGGTCTCATTGCAGCAGTAGTTGCGGTACATGTTGTCATCGCACTTGCGCTACTTTCGTCTACAACGATCTTGCGTGTAATCCGTGAAGCAGGCGTAACCCTCGTTGCACGAATTGCAGGACTATTACTTGCCGCTATCGCAGTTCAAATGATTGTTGATGCAATCCGTGGGTTTATCAGCGCATAAAATGATTAATCCAGGCCTTTATTCACCCGCCACTGTTACGTGGAAGATTCACTCTGATCCTTCTATGGCAGTTGGCGGAATACGTGCATTGCTCGAACAAGCGCTACATCCGGTGGCTATGGCTGGTGTCGCAGCACATTCAAATTTTCGTGATGATGCATGGGGCAGATTGCAACGCACAGGTGATTACGTTACGACGATAACTTTCGGTGAAGTTGCTGAAGCAGAAAAGCTTGCATCCCGCGTGCGTGCAATCCACACAAAACTGGGATTAGACGACCCACATCATTTGCTATGGGTTCATATGGCAATGGTGGATTCTTTCTTGGACACAGCAGTGCGCTCAGGTATGCAGCTATCAAATCAAGAGCAAGATCAGTATGTAAGTGAAATGCGTACATTTGCTGAATTAGTTGGAATTCCAACTGCCGATATTCCGATCTCTTTGCAAGAGCTCAATGATTACTTCAACACAATCAGCCCAGAACTGAGTGCTTCCGATGATGCTAAACGAGCTGCACTCTTTCTATCTATCCCACCAATGCCGAAAATGGTTCGCTTTGCAACACCTGCAGCTCCTGCGTGGGCAACTCTTGCAACTCTTGCAGCATCTTCGCTCCCTAACTGGGCGCGCTCTCTTTATGGTTGGCCGAATCTTCCAGGTGCACAATTCGCAACTTCGATTGCTTTAAAAACCACACGCAAAACACTCTCACTTATTCCTCCGGCAATTGCTGAACCACCAATACTCAAAAAGGCTCGTATTCGCTGGAATCTTGAGCAAAGCGCATGAGAAAAATTGTTGCGATTGCAAATGTGACAGGCGGAACAAGTAAATCTACAACCGCTCACGCATTAGCGGTTGCTTGTGTTGAGTATGGCAAGAAAGTATTGCTCTTAGATTTAGATGTTTCAACCTCATTAACATTCAAACTTGGTCTTGAAAATGAACGCATAACCCTTACTGATTTTGTTCTTGGATCGACTATTAATGAATCTCAGATAACTACTGTTGCAGAAAGATTTGATTTCATTCCTTCTGATTCAAGAATATCGAGCCTGGTCGAATCAGAGAGTTTTGCCAAGTTTATTGATTCATTACCTAAAGAGTATGACTTGGTTCTAATGGATACTCCTTCAACTATTGATCCACGATTGGTCATGGCCATAGAAATAGCAGATTTGACTCTGATTCCAGTCGCTGCAAACTTACATTCAATTCGAGGAGCTAATCAGGCAAGCAAAATTGCCCAGAATAAGTCCACAATAGGATTCAAAATTGAATTAGGAAGTAGTGGAGATTATTGGGATGAATCCTTTTCGTATCTAGATGCCACTATTCCTAATTCGGAACTAGTAGGTGAATCCCTGAGTCAGACGAGTTCAGTCATTACTCAAAGTTATCGAAGCGAGATTGCAAGTGCATATCGAGAACTTGCTTACTCTTTACTGGAGAAGTTAGAACTAATTTAGGCTTCGCTCTTAAATTTCTTATTGCGAGTTCGTACGCGCTCACTCTTTTTTGCTATCTCTATCTTTTTCGCAGGTTCTGCTTTTCTGGAGGGTTCTGCTTTTCTAGCAGGCGCAACTACCGCTTTAGCTTTATTGATTCGGCCCGTTGTTCCTGCAGGAATTTTCATAACTTCAAATAAGTGTTCAGAAGAGGAATAAGTCTCTTCTGGTTCCGGTAAACCAAGTGCGAGTGCGCCATCAATCATCTTCCAGCGAGCAAGTTCATCCCAATCAACAAATGTGACTGCAATTCCATCTGCGCCAGCGCGAGCTGTTCTACCAATTCGGTGAACGTATGTCTTCTCATCTTCAGGACATTGGTAATTGATTACGTGGGTAATTCCGTCAATATCAATTCCTCGTGCTGCGACATCGGTTGCGACAAGAACATCGGATTTTCCGGCTTTGAAATCTGAGAGAGCTTTCTCGCGAGCACCCTGACCAAGATCGCCATGAATTGTGGAAGACCTGAAGCCACGTTCCAACAAATCATCAGCGGTTTTTTGGCATGTTCGCTTAGTACGACAGAAGACAATTGTTGGTCCGCGACCATCAGCCTGAAGGATTCGTGCGAGCATTTCAATCTTATCTAGAGCATGTGCCCGGTAAACATGTTGTTCAATGCGTGAAACTACTGCGCCTTCATCTTCATTATCTTGAGTGCGAATATGAATTGGCTGGTTCATAAAGCGTCGTGCAAGAGCGATGATATCTCCAGGCATTGTGGCTGAAAAAAGCATCGTCTGGGAGCGCTTTGGCGTACTCGTGAATATTTTCTCTACATCAGGCAAAAAACCAAGGTCAAGCATTTCATCTGCTTCATCGAGCACAAGTCGAGAGACTTCTTTGAGCTTGAGTTGTCCCTGACGATATAAATCTAAGAGTCGACCTGGAGTTCCCACAACAATTTCAACACCATTTGTCAGCGCTTCAATCTGTGGTTCAAATGCGCGTCCACCATAAACTGCAAGAGTTCTAATTCCGCGATTATTGGCTAATTCATCAATATCTTTTGTTACTTGAACACATAGTTCTCGTGTTGGAACAACGACTAATACCTGGGGAAGTCCTTTATTATCAAAGTCTGCCCATTGTGAATCAAGTGGTGCAATAACTTTTTCGATAAGTGGAATTCCAAATGCAAGTGTTTTTCCAGTTCCTGTCTTTGCTTGCCCAATTACATCTCCATCACTGAGTGCGATTGGCAGAACCATCTCTTGAATAGGAAATGGCGATGTAAAGCCGTGAGTGTTGAGTGCTTCTATCGTTTCACGGCGAAGTGGGAGATCAGCAAAAGTTTTACTCACCTTAGAGTGCGCCGAAGCCCACACGACGAGCCGCAGGATTACCAACTTCAACAAAAGCAATTTTGTCAGCAGGGACAATAATTTCGTGGCCACGAGTATCTGTTAGTTCTAGCGGCTTACCTGAAGAAAGTGCAGTTGCAACTGCAGCGCGAATATCAGCAGGGCTGAGGGGGCATTCAAATGTAAGGTCGCCACTGACGTGTGTAACTGCGATACGTACTTCACTATTGTGGCTCGATTGGCTCTTCTTAGTTGTCATAGTGCTAATCCTATCGGTGGGAAGTATCTGCAATTACCGCGCACTGTGCGCAAATAAATTATTGATTAAGTGGAAATCCTGAAATGCCTCGCCACATGAGATTTTCTACTAAATCAACAGCCTGCTGGCGAGTGAGTTTACTATCGCGCTCTAACCAATGTCGCGCTGTAACTTGGGCATATCCAATCATTCCAACGCCAAGAAGCATTGCAGCCTCTTTTGGTAGGCCAGTATCAACTGAAATAACGGCACTTGCTGCAGCGGCACAGTCATAAGTCATTCGCGTTAGTCGTTCGCGCACTGCTGGCTCAACACTCATATCACTTTCAAAAAGGAGGCGAAATGCTTCACCCTCACTTTCAATAAATGCAAAATATGCAACAACTGTTGCACGCACTCGACTTGCATTATCTGGCGTGGAGGCTATTGCTTTCTGAATTTCAAAAACTAATGAGTCGATGTGAACATCGAGTACCGCCAAATAAAGATCAAGCTTTGATGGAAAATGTTGGTAGAGAACCGGCTTGCTCACTCCAGCGCGATCTGCAATTTCATCCATTGCTGCGGCGTGATAACCAGCAGCTGTGAAAACCTCAAGTGCTGCAGAGAGCAAAATTGCGCGTCTCTCATCACGGGGAAGGCGAGCCTTATCCTTAGGAATATCGTCCTTGTGCTCTTGTGTGCTTGTCATCGGAGTAATGGTAGAGCCACATTGCGATAAAGTACTAATGAAAGTGCAAATGATTCGCAACCATCTAATTGGCGGTGCCCACTCTTCGCGTGGCAGAATGGTACATAATGAAAATTCCTCCGCTAGTTTCTCCCGGTCCAGCACTTACCGTTGATGAGGTGCGTCGCTATAGCCGCCACTTGATAATTCCTGATCTTGCTATGGCAGGGCAACAACGACTTATGAATGCAAAAGTCTTATGTGTAGGAGCCGGCGGACTGGGATCCCCTGCACTGATGTATTTAGCTGCAGCAGGTGTAGGCACTATCGGAATTGTAGAATTCGATACCGTTGATGAATCAAATTTGCAGCGCCAAATTATCCATGGCCAATCTGATATCGGAAAGAGTAAGGCGCTTAGCGCTAAAGAGAAAATTGCAGAAATAAATCCTTTTGTAAATGTCATTACTAACGAATTACGTCTTGATATTTCAAATGTCATGGAGATTTTTTCTCAGTACGACATTATTGTTGACGGCACAGATAATTTTGCAACTCGCTATTTAGTCAACGATGCTTGCGTACTTTTGAAGAAACCGTATGTATGGGGGTCCATTTATCGTTTTGATGGACAAGCAAGTGTTTTTTGGGCCGAATACGGACCTTGTTATCGATGCCTTTATCCAGAGCCACCGCCACCAGGTATGGTGCCAAGTTGCGCAGAAGGTGGCGTACTCGGTGTTCTGTGTGCATCTATTGGTTCAATACAAAGCACAGAGGCCATCAAAGTAATTACAGGTATTGGCGAACCACTTATTGGTTCTCTCATGATTTATGACGCACTTGAGATGTCGTATCGGAAGATAAAGGTTCGCAAAGACCCGAACTGTCCATTGTGTGGAGATAAGCCAACACAGACTGCTCTTCTTCCTGACTATGAAGCATTTTGTGGAGTACTAACAGATGCAGCCGAGATGGCCGTCAAAGATTCAACCATCTCTGTTACGACGTTAAAAGAGAAGATGGATAGTCATGAAAAATTCTTTTTGATTGATGTTCGCGAACCAAGTGAATGGGATATTGTAAAAATTCCTGGCGCAACTCTTATACCAAAGCAAGGATTTATCGATGGAAGCACTCTTGCGACATTGCCGCAAGATAGACCGATCATCTTGCATTGCAAATCAGGCATTAGATCAGCTGAATGTTTGGCGGTGCTAAAAAATGCAGGCTTTAGTGATGCGACACATGTCAGCGGTGGAGTTGTAGCATGGGTAAAACAAATAGACCCATCACTGCCGATTTACTAATATCGACGAAAGAAGAAAATGCGCGATTCGTATGAGGGGTTTCGACTGCTACTAGTTCACGCACATCCCGATGATGAGACTATAAATAATGGCGCAACAATGGCTCTATATTCGGATTTAGGTGCACACATCACTCTTCTTACATGCACACGCGGAGAAGAAGGTGAAGTTCTAGTACCGACTTTGGCTCATCTTGCCAGTGGAGTAGACGATGGCTTGGGCAAGCATCGCGAAGTTGAATTAGCTAAAGCCATGCAAGCACTCGGTATTACCGATTTTCGTTTTCTTGGAGCACCCGAGAAGAGTTTTCGAGATAGCGGCATGATGGATACCGAACCGAATAATCGCCCTGATGTATTTTGGCAAGCAGACCTAGATACCGCTGCTCACCTTGTTGTGAAGATAATTCATGAGGTAAAACCTCATGTAGTCATTACATACGATGAAATAGGTGGCTATGGACATCCAGATCATATTCAAGCCCATCGCGTTGCAATGCGAGCCGTTGAACTCGCCGATCAATGGAAAGTTCAGAAAGTTTATTGGAATACGATGCCAAAATCTGTACTTGCAGAAAGTATGGAAAAGATGAAAGAACTAGGTTCTGACTTCTTTGGTGTCGAGAGCGTCGATGATCTTCCATTTGCGAAAGATGACAAATTTGTGACAACTCTTATCGATGGCGGTAAATATGTTCAACATAAGCTAGATGCAATGAAAGCGCACGAGACTCAGATTGCAACCGATGGTCCTTTTTTTGCGCTTTCAAATAATCTTGGATTACAGATATGGGGAGATGAGTACTACACCCTCGTTCAAGGAAATAAGGCAGAACCTTTCAATGATCAAGGGCGAGAAACTGATCTCTTTGCAGGGGTAGTTTTATAGATGAGAGTCATCTATTCGATTCTTATCGGAGCTTTACTCGCAGTTGGTTCAATTTTCTTGCACTTGGTCTTACCACCTTTTGGATTTCTCTTTGCTCTCATTTCTTCAATAGTAGGAATCTGGGCGATCGGGCGAACATGGGGTAGACGATATTTGAAAGTGATTGCTGGATGCGTCTGGGTAATTATTGTTATGCGAGGCGGCACTCCAGGGCTGAGTAATGAAATTCTCATCCAAGGAGATGCAATCGGTAGCGCACTTATAAATATCGGATTTATTGCAATTTTTGCAGCAGTTGCTCTAGCGCCTTAGATGTATTCCCATTCTTGCCCTTGGGAAGTGTCGCTAACAAGAATGCCTAACGCTGCAAGTTCATCTCGTAGCGCATCACTTCTTGCCCAATCCTTATTTGCTCGAGCAATTTTTCTCTCTTCAAGTAGATCTTCACAATTTTTAGGTAGCACTAGTAATCTTTTAGCCACATGTATATCTAGGGCCAGGACTTGATCTGCATAAAGGAATATCGCACGTTTGATTTCGTCACTGATGGTGAGGTCTCGTTCTAGAGTTCGCAATCTCTGAATTACTCGTGGTGTATCAAGATCATTCATAAAGGATTCGTAGATCTCTTCATCTTTCTTCACAATAAGACTCGAACCCCACATCTCCACCTTCTTTCGCCATCGCTTCAGAGTGATGTAGGCAGACTCTATGGAGTCCCAGGTCAAATCCATTTGTGAGCGATATCGATTCTCCAACACCACTAATCGAAGTGCTAGTGGATCAATTCCTCTGGCAGTGATATCTGTTAGCAGGATTACATTGCCGGCGCTCTTTGACATCTTTCTACCTTCAAAAAGTAGATGTTCTCCATGTACCCAAAATGCAACACTTTCACTCTGAGTCGTAGCATTTGATTGAGCTCTCTCATTCTCATGATGAGGAAAACGTAAATCAATTCCACCTATGTGTACATCAACATGATTGTCTAAGAGGTCCATTGACATGGCAGAGCATTCAATATGCCAACCCGGAAATCCAGGTCCCCAAGGGGAATCCCAGATCATTTGTGTTCGATCTCCAGCACTTTTCCATAGCGCCCAATCGGCATGGAAAAGTTTCCCACCTTCATCGGTGTACTCATATCTATGCCCGGGCTGGAGGGAGTCAATTTTATTTCCACTAATTGCGCCGTAACTTGCAAATGATTTGACCGAGAAATAGACATTCGAATCTGAACCAACATAGGCAAAAGAGTTTTCAATAAGTGTTAAAATCATTTTTTGCATCAAGTCAATAGTTTCACTCGCACGCGGATATTTAGCGGCAGGCTCGATATTGAGTAGTGCTAAATCATAATGAAATTTCGCTTCGTATTTGCGTGCAATTTCGAAAGGATCAATATTTTCTTTTTTAGCTTGTTGTAATATCTTGTCTTCAACCGTTACATCATCGGCCATGTGGCCAACATCAGTAATATTTTGAATTAGCTTTACCGTAGATCCTTGAAGCTTGAGGGTGCGTTGTATTAAATCAGAGAGTATGAAAGTGCGCAGATTGCCCACGTGGGCATCTCTATAAACAGTAGGACCACAGCAATACATCGAAATCGAGTCTTTACCTGGCGCAATTTCTTGCACTTCACGACTTGCAGTGTCATACATTGAAAGACGCATATTAAGACTCGCTACTTTGTATCACATACGAATATTCGTGATGTTTCCTAAAACCTAAGCTCTTATAAAGTGCAATTGCTGCCTCGTTAGAAACATCAACTTGAAGAGAAGCCTTTGTAATTCCTGCTAAACGGAGATCACGAAATACCAAATGCATTAATTCCTGGCTAAATTTGAGACCCCGATATTCTGGCTTCACAAATAGACGTGAGATCACCGCCCAGTCTTTATGTATTCCGGCGCGAAGAACGGCAATGGCAGTATTCTGCTTTTTCAAAATGTAATAACGCGCTTGAGTTTTATCCATCAGATCCAATAATTTTTCATCACCTTGCACTAAAAGCCATTCAGGATTACATATAGTACTGACTTCAAGAACTAAATCTGAATTATTCTCTGAATCTGGTATATCAATAACTTGCACTTGTGCTCTAAGTTTTTCTTTCCATCCATTCACCAATAAATAGTTGAATAATTCCTGGTACAACGGTAAGGGCAGGTGGAAAATGGGCTCGAGTCCTCGAACTTTGTAAAAGGCAACTACATCGCTGATTGCTTCATCAATATCTTTTTCAGGTTCACCAAATGGGGGAGCGCCTTGAGGTAATACTGAATTAGCTCGCATTGTGTATTTGCCACTCGCTCGTAATAACCATTGCCCATGCATGATCTGTTCGGCTGCGCTCCACGTTGAATTAAGCAACTTTTCAAGTTCGATTATTCGAATCGAAAGTGGCGCACCTTTGCCAGCACTATCTGGAATGGGAATAATTTCTCGGTAAATTGCAATCTCATTCTGAGAGAATGTGATTTCGCGACCATCTTTGTGGCGAAGCGTTGATGGCGATTCCAGGATTCCGACGATATCTCTGTAGCCACCACTAGCTTCGTGCAGACGGATAGTCAGGCGCTTACCAATGTGATCCATCAACCCCGTAGCACCAGTCCACTTCATGAGATAACGATAATCGCCCAGCCTCATCTCGCACCTCCTTCTACTTTGTGATTAGAATCAGGGAGTTATTTACTGACAATGAAGGAGCCCTACCTTGACCTACGTGATTGCCGAGCCATGCGTCGATGTGAAAGATAAGTCCTGCATCGAAGAATGTCCTGTGGACTGTATTTACGAAGGCAATCGCATGCTCTACATCCAACCTGACGAATGTGTTGATTGCGGCGCCTGCGAGCCAGTGTGCCCAGTTGAAGCTATTTATTACGAAGATGATGTGCCATCACAGTGGAAAGATTTCACAAAGGTCAATACAGAATTCTTCGTTGAGATTGGCTCACCAGGCGGTGCAGGCAAAGTTGGCCTCGTCAACAGTGATCACTCAGAGGTTGTAGCACTTCCACCCAAGAGCGAGTAAAAGTTTTTGCGCTCCTCACTTCCAGATTTTCCCTGGGATGCACTCGCTCCTTATGGAGAGATTGCGCGAGGACATGCAGGTGGAATCATCGATCTTTCGCAAGGCACTCCAGTTGATTCAACTCCAGAATTTATTCAGAAAAAGTTTCGCGAATCCTCTGATTCTCCACGCTATCCAGTCACTGCTGGCACTCCAGAATTACGCGAGGCAATGAGAAGTTGGGCACTCAATCACTTAGGCGCAACGGGTGACTTTGATGTATTGCCAGTGATTGGTTCCAAAGAATTGGTCGCATGGCTTCCAACAATTTTGGAATCAAAGAAAGTCTTGATTCCAGAAGTTGCATATCCGACATATAACGTTGGCGCCATTATTGCTAGTGCGCAAGCAATTACTGTTCCTATAAATGCAGCGAATTGGCCTGAGGCTGATTTCGCGTGGATAAATTCCCCATCAAATCCAACTGGTCAAGTACATTCAGATGCGCAAATAGAGAGCGCAATCAACTGGTCTCGAAAAAACAACTCAATTCTGGTTTCTGATGAGTGTTACCTAGATTTTGGTGATTCAGCGCAAGGGCGCTCATTACTGGCTATTGCACATGGAAATAACACAAATCTACTCGCAGTACATTCTCTTTCGAAACGTTCTTCCATGGCTGGATATCGTGGTGCCATACTTATAGGTGATCCAAAACTTATCGCCAATATTCGCGAGTTCCGCAAGCATGCGGGAATGATGGTTCCTCTGCCTGTACAGAATGCAATGGTTGTAGCACTCAGTGATGAAACCCATGTTGGCGATCAACGCGCACGATATAACAAGCGTCGTGCGCTACTTGGACCAGCGCTTACGAAGGCTGGATTTTTTATTGAGTATTCACATGCAGGCCTATACATCTGGTGTACTCGAAATGAAGATGCTTGGAAGAGTGTTGCCTGGCTAGCAGAATTAGGAATATTGGCAACGCCAGGCTCCTTCTATGGCGAAAAAGGTGCCTCTCATATCCGTGTTGCACTTACTGCAACAGATGAACAGATTTCAGATGCAGTGCAACGAATTGAAAGTGCAGCCAAATAATCATGGCAGTTGGAATACTTCTAGTTGGTGGCTTTGGAACACGCCTTATGCCACTGACTCGCCATACGCCAAAACCAATGCTCCCAGTGGCGGGCCTACCAGTTACTGAGCATCAGCTAGCCATGGCGCGAAGTGCAGGAATCACAACAGTTGTCTTAGCGACTTCTTATTTATCAGAAGTTTTTATTCCATATTTTGGAGATGGTTCAGAATTTGGAATGAAGTTACTTTATGCCGTCGAAAAAGAACCGCTTGGAACTGGGGGAGCGATTCGCAATGCTGCAGATTTGCTTGGCAGAGATGAATCTATTGTCATATTCAATGGCGATGTACTGAGTTCACATAATTTACGTGGTCAAATAGATTTTCATGAAAAAAATAGAGCAGATGTAACGTTGCACCTCACTAATGTTGAAGATGCTCGTGCTTATGGATGCGTACCTACCGATTCCACTAAGAGAGTTACTGCTTTTCTGGAGAAAATGGAAAACCCTCCTACTAATACAATCAATGCCGGGTGCTATGTATTCAGCCCTTCAGTTATAGATGAAATTGCACCTCACTCAGTTGTAAGTATTGAGCGAGAAACTTTCCCGCACCTAGTCTCTTCGGGCAAAAGAGTTTTTGGCTATCTTGATCAGAGTTATTGGTTAGATATTGGAACACCTAAGGCGCTGATGCAAGGCTCTCGCGATTTAGTTAGTGGAGTTGCAGATGCACCTGCACTTCGTAGCGCAAAGGTAATGAGCCATTCACGGGAATCAGTGGTTATGGACGGTGCACAGATTGATGCCAGTGCCATGATTTCAGGAGCTAGCGCCATAGGTTCTGGCGTATTTGTTGGCCCTGGCGCCGTGGTCGATGCTTCGATTATTTGTAGCGATGTAATTATTGGAGAGGGTGCCTCCATTACTCATTCATTCATCGCATCAGGAACAAAAATTGAGAAAAATTCTCACATTTCGGGAAGTTATTGTGAAAAGGACGATATTTCTTCATTAAATTCTTAATTCCTCAATTTTGAGCGTGATTTTCTGACAATAGTTTGCTCTATGACTTGACTTACGGGAGTTACAAGCGTGTAATTCACCTCTAGAAGGTTTTTTCCAACAGGGAAAAGACCCAAAGCTCGCAAGGAGAATCGGAATGCCGATCCGACCTGAAGCTAATCCCCAAGCAGGTATTACTAGTGGACCTACTATTAAATTAGAGAGCGGTGAGAGCATTGAGCTTTCATGGCAAGAACGCGCCCTCTGCGCCCAGACAGATCCGGAGGCATTCTTTCCAGAAAAAGGTGGCTCAACTCGCGAGGCAAAGCGCGTATGCCTTTCATGTGATGTTCGTTCGCAATGTTTGGAATATGCACTGGCACACGATGAACGTTTCGGTATTTGGGGTGGACTCTCCGAACGCGAACGTCGTCGTCTAAAGCGCCGATCAGCATAGGTACTTAGCCGAAAGGCTAAAGATTATGGCTGAAAAGGTAGCGAACGATTTACATCGCGTAACTGCAATTCTTGTTGTTCACGATGGTGCATTGTGGTTACCTGAAGTTGTTGCATCGATTGCATCGCAAAGTCGAAGCGTTAATCAAATTATTGCAATTGATACAGGTTCAATTGATGCATCACCCAAACTTCTCAGTGGCGCGAAGATTCCTACTCTCTCCGCCCCTCGTGATTTAGGTTTTGGCGACGCAGTACAACTAGGAGTTGAAAAACTCCCCGCAAGTGTTTCTGGTGCTCATGAATGGTTATGGATATTGCATGACGATTGCGCACCAACACCAACCGCTCTTGAGAAATTATTAGAGGCTGTAGCTGATCGTCCACAAGTTGTTATGGCAGGACCGAAATTACTTGGTTGGCATGACGGCACACATTTATTAGAAGTTGGCGTGAGTATTGCTGGTAATGGCGCTCGCTGGACTGGACTTGAAAAAAATGAATATGACCAAGGTCAACGCGATGGAGTAAGTGATGTCTTATCTGTTAGCACTGCAGGGGCGCTGATTCGAAGAGATGTCTTTGAAGAACTTGGTGGATTTGATCCCGAGCTTGCACTATTTCGTGATGACGTTGATTTTGGATGGCGAGCTCGAGTAGCAGGCCATGCAGTAATTGTGGTTTCCGATGCAGTTGCATTTCATGCCCAAGCATCAGCGACAGAAAGAAGATCCATCGATGTTGACGGTGCATTCTTACATCGCCCTCTCTTATTAGATCGTAGAAATGCAGCATATGTTTTACTCGCTAACTCATCGTGGTGGCTTTTGCCCTGGCTCTCAATTCAGCTACTGGGCTCCGCAATTGGTCGCGCTCTCGTTTATCTAGTTGCAAAGTTGCCTGGTTATGCAAGCGATGAACTCTTAGCAGTTGTAACTATTCTTATCCGTCCAGGTGCAATTCTCAATGCACGAAAAACTCGTAAAAAAACTCGAATGATTTCACCACGTGTTGTGGCTTCATACATTCCACCACGTTGGTCTCAATTGAGGCTCGCAGTCAGTAACATCGCAGAATCGGTTCGCGAACGATTATTGCCGACAAGTGCTGAACCGATTCCCACATCAATCGATTTGAATGAGGATGAAGATCTATTAGTTCCAATCTCGACAGCAAAATGGAGTTCACTTCTCAAAAAGCCACAATTAGTTGCAACATTAGCAATTCTCTTCTTTACGATCGTTTGGTCACGAAATCGATTCGGCTCATTAGTAGGCGGTGCGCTACCTGCTACTCCTGAAAGCGCAATGGACCTTTGGCGTAGTTATTTGGAATCATGGCATCAAGTCGGGATGGGAAGTACAACTGCTTCACCAACATGGGTTGCCCTAGTTGCTGCATTATCAACAATATTATTTGGCAAGAGTGCTCTATTTATTTCACTTTTCTTCCTAATTGCGCCCTTACTTATGGTCATAACTAGTTTTCATTTGTTTTCTCAATTTACGAAGAACCAATGGCTTGCAACAACATGTGCACTTCTCTATGCAATTTCTCCTGTTTCTATTGCCTCCATAAATTCAGGACGCTTGGGAACGATTGTCGTAATTATCCTTCTACCTCTTCTCCTTATGTCACTCCGAAAATGGGAGAGCATCGATGAATATTCTTGGAGACACATTTGGGCAACTTCCCTTATTGCAGGTGTGATTTTTGCATTCTCGCTTTCGTTTTTCTTAGCCTCTATTCTCTTTGTGGCATATTCCATGTATCAGGATTACAAGCAGGATAAAAAATTCAACACCCTCTCAAAAAAACGTCTAGCCCTTCTCATTGCTCCCTTTCTTAGCAATGCTCCATATTCATTTGAGGCATTACTTCATCCAATGCGTTTCCTAAGCGAACCAGGTATTGCCTTATCTGGTGGCGGGCCAAACCTTTCCATCATTGGTAATCCAGGTGGCGCTGGCGCAATTCCTTGGTGGATAGTTAGTCCAATAATTTTGATTCTTCTCATATCTCTTTTTTCATCAAGTAAAGCTAGAAAAGTTTCTGAAGTTGGATTTGTAATTTTGCTTGCAGGAACCCTTCTTTCATCGCTGAGTATCTCCGTGCATGGCAACTCATCTTCTGTAAAAATCTGGGTAGGAACCTTTATCGCATGTGCAACTCTTGCATCAGGAATCTGCGCAGTGATAATTCTTGACAAGTTGAGAGATGTTTTGAGATCCACTCATGTCCACCATAGACATTATTTAGCCGCGCTCTTATTGGTCGTAACGGCTATTTATGCAACTGGAGCAATATTTTGGACTGTTGGCAACGGGGCAGACTCCACAGTTAGAAGTGATAAAACAACTGTTATCCCTGCATTCTTAGAAATTGAGAATAGTACTAAGACTCTTGTTATCCGAGAAGTTAAGGCAAACGGTGAAAATGAATTGCAATTTGCGATTTCAAGAGGCGGGGAACTCTACTTAGGCGATCCAGATGTTTCTCCAAATACAAACCCAGATATTGATACAGCCGTAAGAGAACTAATCGATGGATCCGGACTTTCTACGAGCGAACTACTTTCACATTATGGAATTAAATACATTTTTGTAAAAAATCCTGCACGTGAAGAGATCATTCGAGCTATAGATGGCTTGGGTGGATTCACTCGAACCTCGGCAACAAGTGCAGGAATCATTTGGAAAGTCTCTGGCGCAACCGGAAGATTAATTTATACAGATTCGAATGGAAAACGACAAAACCTAGATAGTGGTGAAATTGGCGTACGGACATCTTTGCCTGGACCGGGAACCTTAACTCTTACCGAAAATTACAGTCGTTCATGGAAAGTCCTCAAAGATGGCCAATACTTAGAGCGAAACAAAAATGAGAATGACTTACCAACTTTTACTGCCCTATCTTCTGGTGAATTTTCACTCATTCATGATGGAACGATTCGTCGTGGATGGCTCTCTCTTCAATTGATTTTCCTTGTGACTGTGATTGTTCTTGCCCTTCCTGCAGGTCGAAGAAAGTCGCAGATTTCAGAGAAGGAGCTGGCATGAAATTTCGCCGTCCTGTAATTGTCATCGGACTCCTTGTCGCTGTACTTGTTAGCAGCAACTATCTCGATAATTCCGTGTTCTCAAGTGGCTATACAAAGAATTATCCAGTTGTGGTTTGTCCGCCAACACTTCCTGGACTTGCTTCACAAGTATCGGTCTCAGGTAAAAAAACAAAGTATCGATATGTCGCGAGCAAAAAAACAACTATGTCACCGACAGGCTTTGCGCGATTGCCAATAGCAAAAGATGCAATTTTGATTGATGCAGTTGGTATTACACCAACTATCTGGCAAAGCAGAAGTGGAAGCTGGGCTGGTGGAACGCTGTGTTCTGGACCAATCTCATCACAATGGTTTGTTGGTGGAACTGCAGACATCACGAGCAAAGGCAGACTTCTTATTGTAAATAGCGGATTGAGTGAAGCGATTATTGATGTTGAAGTATGGAGTGAATCTGGTGCGCAAGTAGTCAAAGTACTAACAGTTCCTGCACGTTCTTATAGCGTTCAAGGCTTAGATTCATTAGCGCCGGGTGAGCGCAAGCTAGTAGTGCACGTATCTGCTCGCGCTGGACGTGTAAATGCCTTTGTAGTTGATGAACAAGGTAAAGGATTACGCGCACTAGGAGGAGACATGGTCAATTCTGTTACGGATCCTGCAAAACTCCAAGTAATTCCTGCGATACCGAATCAGAATTCGAAGAAGAATAAATCCAAAAAAAGTGAATATGTACTTCGTGTTCTTGCACCAGGCGAACTCGATGCTCGGATTTCGGCAGAAATATTATCTGCAGATGGACGCTTTATTCCTGTTGGGCTAAATCAGCGCTCAATACAAAAGGGAATAGTCACAGAATTTACGATCACTCCAAATTTATCTGCCAGTGCATTCGCCCTGCGAATAACATCTGATGAGCCAATTGTTTCCTCTATCTTTTCAAGAGTTGTAGTTTCGGGCAGAAGTGATTTTGTGTGGAGTACTCCTGCGACGCCACTACAAGAAATGTCTATTGCGGTCACTGGCTTGACCCCATTATTCGTATTCGCCGGTGACAATATTGACGTCACAATAGATACGAGACTTTCAAATGGAAAACATAAGAGTGCTCGCGTAAAGGCAACCGATATTGCTGCGTGGCGTGTACCAAATAGTGCACGAGTAGTAACGATTGTCCGAACTAGCAAAAATGTCACAGGGGGAGCATTAGTTAGCTCTCTAAATGGATATGGCTATATTCCTTTGATACCGGGAAGCGTTCTTACAAAAGCTGCAATCCCACTTTCAAATATTCGTGTCTTGAATCCCTAATATTCCGCCGCCCCACTAATCTTTGAGTATGGCATCCCAGGCAAAGTTAGGTAGAAGTTGCTCACGAGTGAGTTGTCGCTCGGCAGCAACTATGACCCTTACTTATATTTATGCCGAATCAACTGCAGTGCTTGGCCCGCTTGCAACATTTTCAGAGCCACATTCATATGATTTATGCGTTGCCCATGGACAGCGACTTACGGTTCCACAAGGGTGGAATGTAATTCGCCAAGAACTCAATGATGATCTCAGTGGACCAACCGATGATGACCTAATGGTTATTGCAGATGCAGTTCGCGAAGCTGCAAGTGCTAACGCGCCAGATGAAACTAAAGTTTCAAACTCAAATGCACAATCCAATATTGGTCGCCGCGGACATTTACGCGCTGTTCCAACAAATTACTAATAATGACGACTAATCAGATCCCTGCAATATTTAAAGCCTACGATATTCGAGGATTAGTCGATACTGAAATAACTCCAGATTTTACTTTTTCAACCGGTGTTGCATTTGCTCGATTCTTGCAACAAGAACGTGAACCTGGATCAGTTGTTATCGGTGAAGATATGCGTCCATCGTCCCCAGTTTTGGCAGATGCATTTTCAGCTGGAGTTACTTCTCAAGGCTTAGATGTAAATCGAATCGGATTGGCATCAACAGATATGTTGTACTTCGCATCAGGAAAACTTAATCTTCCTGGGGCAATGTTTACTGCAAGCCATAATCCTGCCGAATACAACGGCATAAAGATGTGCCTCAGTGGAGCACGCCCAATTGGTAAAGAGTCCGGATTACTAACCATTGAAAACTTTGTACGCCAAGGTTCGCCCATGTTTATCCGTTCTATGGGGCTTGAAAAAGAAGTTGAGATGCTCACGGAATATGTCGATTATTTATTGTCTTCAGTCGAAATGTCAGAGATACGTCGACTCAAAATTGTTGTTGATGCTGGAAATGGAATGGCTGGATATACGGCTCCTGCGATATTTGAGCGTCTCAATGTTGAATTAATCCCAATGTATTTTGAACTTGATGGAACTTTTCCAAACCATGAAGCGAACCCAATTGATGCCAAGAATCTTAGGGATTTGCAGAAGGCTGTGAAAAAAAATAAGGCTGATTTAGGTCTTGCATTTGATGGTGATGCTGATCGTTGCTTCTTAGTTGATGAAAATGGCGAGATAGTAAATCCCTCCGATCTAACGTGCCTAGTTGCAGCAAGGGAATTGGCGCGAGTTCCAAGTTCAACAATAATTTATAACTTGATTTCATCTAGAGCTGTTCTCGAAGTTGTTGAAGAAAATGGTGGCAAGGGATTGCGAAGTCGAGTTGGTCATTCATATATCAAAAAAATGATGGCTGACAGCGGAGCGATTTTTGGCGGCGAGCACTCAGGACATTTTTATTTCAAAGATTTTTGGCGCGCAGATTCTGGAGCGTTAGCGGCTCTGCATGCAATTGCGGCACTTGGTTCGAATAATGTATCGATATCAAAAATACTAAAGCCGTATCAACGATATGTATCAAGTGGTGAAATAAATTCAGTCGTTTCCGATGCTGCCGCAGAGATGGAAAAAATTGAAGTAAAATATGGTTCTCAATCTGGGGTCGAGATTGATCATCTTGATGGCTTGAGCGTCAATGGCGATACCTGGTGGTTCAATCTTCGTTCATCAAATACAGAACCACTGCTGCGCCTCAATGTAGAAGCGAAGACGCAGGCACGTATGGAGAAGGTACGTGACGAGGTTCTCAAGGCAATCAAGGGTAAGTAAGCGCTGTAAACGCGCTCTTTCGCACGCGGGAGGGTAACCTATCTCCCTGACCAAGAGGAGAACGATTGTGAATGTACCTATAACCGCCACTATTCCACGTCACGAAATTGCTGATGCAACTCTTGCTGCCCAAGGGCGCAAGCGCATCGAGTGGGCAGAGCGCAATATGCCTGTGCTTGCCCAAATTCGCGAACGTTTTGAAAAGACACAACCATTTGCTGGTATTCGCATTGCCGCATGCATGCACGTAACAACAGAGACCGCAAACTTGATGCGCGTACTCAAAGCAGGCGGTGCTGAGATTGCACTCTGTGCGTCAAATCCTCTTTCAACTCAAGATGACACAGCAGCAGCTCTAGTTCACGAATATGGAATTAGCGTATTTGCTCGTAATGCAGTTGATCGCGATGGTTATTACGCACACCTCAATGCAGCACTTGATATCGAACCACACCAAGTCTTCGATGATGGATGCGACCTAGTAAATACACTTCACACAACTCGTCAAGAATTGATTCCAAATATCACAGGTGGTTGCGAAGAGACAACAACAGGAGTTATCCGTCTAAGCCAGATGGCAAAAGAGGGCGCTCTTCGTTTTCCAATGATTGCTGTCAATGACACAGATACAAAGCATATGTTTGATAATCGTTATGGAACAGGTCAGTCCACTCTCGATGCAGTATTTCGTGCGACAAACTTCCTACTTGCTGGTCGAATTGTTGTAGTAGCTGGCTTTGGATATTGCGGTAAAGGTGTTGCAGAGCGCGCAAAGGGTATGGGCGCAGATGTAATCGTTACTGAAATTGATCCAACTAAGGCACTTGATGCAATGATGCAAGGATTTCGCGTTATGCCAATGCTTGACGCAGCTAAAGTTGGCGATGTCTTTATTACTGTAACTGGTAACCGTGACGTACTTCGCGATGAGCATTTCGCAGTAATGAAAGATGGATCAATCATGGCTAACTCTGGCCACTTCGATATTGAAATCGATGTTGCATGGCTTGAAAAGAATGCAAAGAGCAAGAATGCAAAGATGCGCCACCAAACAGATGAGTACGTACTCTCTGATGGCCGTCGTTTACTTCTTATTGCAGAAGGTCGTTTAGTAAACCTTGGTGCAGCTGAAGGTCACCCTGCATCAGTTATGGATATGTCATTTTCTGATCAGGCACTCACTGCCGAATATCTTGTTCAAGAGGCAAAGAATCTCAAGCCAGGATTACATGAAGTGCCAACATATATCGATAAGGAAGTTGCAAAACTTAAGCTCATTAGCATGGGCGGACATATCGATGTACTAACACCAGCTCAAGATCTTTACTTGAACTCGTGGGAACACGGTAGCTAAAAATGACTCTGGTTATGGTCGTCGATGACGATCAGGACCTTGCCGAAATGCTTAGTATCGTTCTCAATGGTGCTGGAATTGATGTTGATTTAGTTGGCCGTGGTGATGAAGTTCTAGAGGTATTTAGAAATAATCCACCTGATTTAGTCTTACTCGATGTCATGCTTCCAGGAATCGATGGAATTGAAGTATGTAAATTAATTCGAGCAGAATCAATGGTTCCAATCATCATGTTGACGGCAAAAGGTGATACCCACGATGTGGTTCTTGGCCTTGAAGCAGGCGCCGATGATTACATGGTGAAACCATTTCGTCACCCTTCAGAATTAATTGCCCGAATAAAAACTCGACTTCGAAGAACTAATTCAGATATTGCCGGCCTTCTGGCAATAAGCGATCTTTCAATAGATGTACAAGCCCACTATGTGCTTCGCGGGAATAAAGTTATTTCATTGACTCCTTTAGAATTTGATTTGCTCGTAGCCCTTGCTAAAGAACCAGGGCGCGTATTTACGAGAGATGCCCTCTTGAGCGAAGTTTGGGGTTATCGCCACTCCACAGATACACGCTTAGTCAATGTTCACGTTCAAAGATTGCGATCAAAAATCGAACACGATCCAGAAAATCCTGAAATTGTTGTAACCGTTCGAGGAGTTGGCTACAAAGCAGGAGCATTGGTACATTCATAAAATGCAGAGGGTGAGCTTTCGACTTCGTGGCTCTCTAGCTTTTCGTGTCATTCTCTCAACAGTTTTGCTTTCGTTATCTGTAGTTTGGCTCACTGGCTCTGCGCTAAACAATCAACTTTCAAAAGGTGTAAAACAGGTAAACCTTGATTCAGCAATTATTGAAGCGCGCTCAACATTTTTCAATGCTCAATACCGCTTGGCGCTAGCCCAAGGGGAATCCGAACCTATTGTTCGCTCAGTTATAAATGATGTAATTACCTCTGCGACAAGTTTAGGAACAGCAGAAAATACACGATTGATTGCTTTTCTAAAAACACCTGGTCAAGAAGTTACAAAATATGATTATGAAATTAGCTCTGAATTTTTAGATTTGACTTCGATCCCGGAAAGACTAAAGATAAAAGTTCGTAAATCATCAGAGACTAAGTGGACCTATTCATATTTTGCTTATCCAGGTAATTCTTCGACCCCGGTAATCATTCTTGGCGATAAGGTCAAAGTGCCAAATGCAGGCCAGTACGAGATGTATCTTGTAATCTCCTTGGCTAACCAAGAAGCAACACTAGAACTTATTCGCAGTTCCCTCTTTCTAACTGGTTTTGCACTTTTGCTTCTCATCGGGCTCATTACATGGCTAGTAGTTAGGCAGGTTGTACGACCTGTTCGAGAAGCTGCCAGAATTGCTACAGAATTTACTGGCGGTGACTTTCATCAACGAATGGATGTTCATTCGCGTGATGAAATTTCCACCCTTGGAAATGCATTCAATGAGATGGCGGAATCGCTTCAAAAGCAGATTGCCCGTCTTGAAAACCTTTCAAGAGTTCAGCAGCGCTTTGTTTCGGATGTATCGCACGAACTACGAACTCCATTGACTACATTGCGAATGGCATCAGAGATCATTCATGGTGCACGCCAATCATTTGATCCCAATGTTTCTCGATCAGCTGAATTATTAGTTGCACAACTCGACCGATTTGAACACTTATTGGAGGACCTGCTGGAAGTAAGTAGGTTCGACGCAGAAGTTGCAGTTCTCGAAGGTGTTGATTTTGATATTGTTACATTGGCTAAACGTTGTATTGAAGATTTAGCCTTAGTTGCCTCAGAAAACTCAACATCAATGGTCTTATTGGTGCCAGATGAAGCAATTATGCTCAATGCAGATATTCGCAGAGTCGAACGGATACTTCGTAATTTGCTCACAAATGCAATCGACCATGCTGATGGAAAACCAATTGAAGTCACGATCCTCCACTCCGACCATGATGTAGCAGTCGGTGTGCGTGATTATGGAATCGGTATCCAGCCTCATTTATTGAGTCGTGTCTTTGATCGCTTCTGGCGCGCTGATCCATCGAGAGCACGAATTCGTGGAGGAACTGGTTTGGGTCTTTCGATTGCGCTAGAAGATGCACGTTTGCATAATGGAGAATTAGAAGCATGGGGGCGTCCACTCTACGGTGCTCACTTTGTTCTTACGCTTCCGCGTAAAGAAGGTTCAAATATTGAAGCACGATTAATAGCACTCAAACCTACAACCTAGTATCCACAAACATTCATAGAAGTAGTTTGATACTCATCTAAGTTGCAACAATTCTCTATGAAATTTGTAGCAGAACTCTCTCAGTTGGTATTTCCTCAAAGATGTATTGGCTGCTTGAATCTAGGACCAGCGATTTGTTCGCAATGTCGTGTTGCTTGGCACCCCCATATTTACACTACTCATGTTGAAAGATTAGTTGTTACATCTGCGATTCTCTATTCACCAATTGCAGCTCGAATATTGGTAGCGGCAAAAGAGGGAAATCAGAGAAGTGCAGATAATCTGGTGATAGACGCATTACGCCACGTTGTAGAAAACTATAAAGGAGATCTAAAAAATCTTACATTAGTTCCAATGCCATCATCTAAGAATTCTTCAAGAAAACGAGGTAGAAACTTTGTAGAATCTTTATGCGAAGATTTGCAAATTTCCTATTCAAATATTCTCTTTCATCAAAAGCGCGTACAGGATCAGAGTGGACTCAATGCCAAGGATCGAAAGCAGAATCTTGTTGGTGCATTTGGAGTTGAAAATAGAGCGAGAATTTATGGAGATATTGTTTTGATTGACGATGTAGTCACAACTGGCTCAACTCTTCGAGAGGCAAGTAGGGCACTTTCCGCAGGCGGGCTAAAGGTTTCGGCTGCAATTACCGCCTGCGTCGCTCAACCCCTACGATAGGAGGGTTGATTCTCATGGAGCCAATCGAGCCCATGTGATTAGAAAAGGTGAGGTATATGCCAGCGTTTTTCGATCGAATGTTGCGTGCAGGTGAAGGACGCCAACTTCGTGAACTTGAAAAACTCGTAAAACTGGTTAATGCCCAAGAAGAACGCATCTCTGCATTATCTGATGAAGATTTACGCGATCAGACATCAATTTTTAGATCACGTCTTGATCAGGGCGAAACTCTTGATGATTTGTTACCAGAGGCATTTGCAGTAGTTCGTGAGGCAGCAAAGCGCACATTAGGACAGCGTCATTACGATGTTCAACTCATGGGTGGCGCTGCAATGCATCGCGGAAATATTGCTGAAATGAGAACTGGTGAAGGTAAGACACTGGTCGCAACGCTACCTTCTTACCTCAATGCCCTTGCAGGCAAAGGCGTGCATGTTGTTACAACGAATGACTACTTAGCTGAGCGCGATAGCGAATGGATGGGACGTATTCATCGCTTCCTAGGACTAAGAGTTAGCGTAATTCTTGCGAATATGTCACCAGCAGAGCGACGCGAAGCATACGGAGCAGATGTCACATACGGTACAAATAATGAATTTGGTTTTGATTATCTCCGTGACAATATGGCGTGGAGCCTAGGAGAATGTGTTCAACGCGAACACTTTTTTGCAGTTGTCGATGAAGTGGACTCAATTCTTATCGATGAAGCTCGAACACCTCTGATTATCAGCGGCCCTGCAGATAAGGCAACAAAATGGTACGTAGAGTTTGCAAATCTTGTCGCTAAATTAGAACGCGATGTTCACTACGAAGTAGATGAAAAGAAGAAGAGCACTTCTGTGCTTGAAGATGGAGTAACTCGAGTAGAAGAGATGCTCAAAATCTCAAATCTTTACGAGGCAGCAAATACTCCAATGATTGGATACCTCAATAATGCTATTCGCGCAAAAGAGCTATTCAAGCGCGATAAAGATTATGTAGTTATGAATGGCGAATTACTAATCGTAGATGAGCACACAGGACGCATGCTTGCGGGGCGTCGTTATAGCGAAGGCCTTCACCAGGCACTTGAAGCTAAAGAACGTATTGAAATCAAGGATGAAAACCAAACTCTTGCAACTATTACATTACAGAACTATTTCCGCCTGTATCAAAAGATTTCAGGTATGACTGGTACTGCCAGTACTGAAGCTTCAGAATTTCATCAGATCTATAAATTAGGTGTTGTTCCTATTCCTACAAACCGTGAAATGGTTCGTTTGGATCAAGCAGATCTTGTTTATAAATCTGAGGCAGGAAAGTTTGCTGCACTTACTCAAGATATTGTTGAACGTCACCGCAAAGGTCAACCAGTTTTAGTTGGAACTGTTAGCGTTGAAAAATCAGAGGAATTATCTGGTTATCTACGCAAAGCAGGAGTTCCCCACGAAGTTCTCAATGCAAAGCATCACGAACGTGAAGCAGCAATTATTGCTCGCGCAGGTGTTACTGGCGCTGTAACAGTTGCAACAAATATGGCTGGCCGCGGTACTGACATCATGCTTGGTGGAAATCCAGAGTTCATGGCAGATTATGAATTGCAACGTCGTGGCATGTCACCAGTTGATAATGCTCAAGAGTATGAAGCTGCATGGCCAACTGAGATCGCACGACAAAAAGAGGCAGTAAAGACAGGTCATGAAGAGGTAGTTGCACTCGGTGGACTTTATGTATTGGGTACAGAGCGACACGAATCACGACGTATTGATAATCAGTTACGCGGACGTTCAGGTCGCCAAGGCGATCCTGGCGAATCCCGTTTCTATCTCTCACTTCAAGATGAATTAATGCGACGTTTCAATTCTGGAATGGTTGAACGCTTCTTATCTGCCGCCGGAATTCCTGAAGATTCACCTATCGAATCTAAGATGGTAAGTAATGCAATTCGCTCTGCGCAAACACAGGTAGAAGCTCAAAACTTTGAAATGCGTAAAAATGTATTGAAATATGACGACGTTATGAACCGTCAGCGTCAAGTAATTTATGGAGAGCGTCGCTTAGTCCTTGAAGGAAAAGATATTAAGGATCAGATTGCTGAGTTTGTTGATGAAACATTGATTGCCTACATTGAAGCCGAAACTGCAGAGGGCTATGCAGAAGACTGGGATTTCGAAAAGCTTTGGGCTGCCCTCAAATCTATTTATCCGATTTCACTCTCTATCGACGATGTTGAAAGAGCAGCGGGAAGCCGAGCAGGCCTAGATGCAGACTTCTTGATTGCAAAAATTACTGAAGATGTCGCCGCAGCATATGCATCTCGCGAAGCAACACTGGGCGCAGAAGTAATGCGTGAGCTTGAGCGTAAGGTTTTGTTATCGGTACTAGATCGCAAATGGCGCGAACATCTCTATGAGATGGATTATTTGCAAGAAGGAATTGGCCTGCGTGCGATGGCGCAACGTGATCCACTTGTGGAATACCAACGTGAAGGTTTTGATCTTTTTGCAGCCATGATGGATGGCATCAAGGAAGAGATTGCTGCTCTACTTTTCAACGTAGAAGTCACCGTTGAATCGAATGAGAAGGTAAATGCGAAAGGTCTAGAAAGTAAGCCGGCACAAGTCGATGCGTTGCAGTACACGGCCGCAGATGAAAGCGGAGTGCGTACAACTGGTGACGTTGGTAGAAACTCACCGTGTCCTTGCGGATCAGGAAAGAAATATAAGCGTTGCCACGGTGCGGCCCAGTAAGTAACTTATAAAAGAGTTAGCGCAGTACATAACCACCGCTTATCAATGCCTTCAAATCTGACAACAAGTGAGCGAAGTCTGCCCCCGTATCGCACCGTAACAGTTGATTCACAAATCCCATCAAGAGGTTCACTCTGATGCAGCGCTCTGACTCTGCCGACTTCTTTTTGACTCCCAACATTTCTAATGAGTTCGTGATAAATCTTCTGGTGACACCATCGAGAAAGTTGAGCAGGTTGCCTTTTTCCTGCCCAAATTTCTAGAACGCTCACAACAAATTTGAGAGTCCATGTGTGCAATTCAGGTAATTCGGATGCAGATGTTGGCTGTGGCGCAAAATCGGGATCGTAGTTTTCTCCAAAGCATGAAGGTGTTGTAAAAAGCATCGCCTTTTGTGCAATTACTTCAACAACTGGTGCTGGAAATAAATCGAGTACTGGATGGTTCCAGAAATCAGAATGAATGATTGGAGCTGGCTCAAGAACCACGCTCTTATATGTTGGGAGTTCATCGTAATAGAGTTGTGTTGTCATAGAGCACAGATTTCATGAAATTATTGCGCTGCACATCAGTCAAAAGGATGAGATCGTCTAATACTTTTGGCTGACTGGGGATAACTTATTTCTATTGTCACTAGAAGCTATTGAGTAGCCCGCATGGTCACATATAAAGAAAAATCTCCTTCCCGCTTACCGCTAGCAATTACTTTGGTGATTGCATCATTTCTATCCGCTTTCATTCTTGCGGCGACATCAAATCGGGGCAATCATTACTGGATTGCTAGACACACGCTTTTACCAGGTGCGCTGATTGCTTCAACAGATGTAACGACTGCCAAATTTTCCTTGGGAAAAAATGCATCTGTTTACATCGATAAGAACGAAAACCCAGTTGGGACTCTAGTTATGAGTCGAATCTCAGCAGATAGCCTCATTGCTAAGGATGCAATTGGTAGCGATCTAAGTAATGGATCAAGCCATCTGGTTCCATTGCGAATTGCTTCATCCGATCTTCCATCAGCGATTATGAGTGGCGAAACTATTGACCTCTATTGGGTCGATTCGCGCGATAACAATCTCAGTCCGTCACCTCCTATATTGATAGTAAGTGGAATCTATTTAGTAGCCATAGATAAGAGTGGCAAAAATTTTGGAAGCGACAATTCACTCACAGTGTCAGTGGAAGCATCAGATGTATTGAGAGTTCTCAATGCAACAACTTTTGGACGATTAGTAGTTGTGAGCACTCATGGCTGAACAAGAGTTGCCGATAGTTATCACTGCAATCGCTGATGCGCAGACTGAAGGGTTTGTTGCAAGCGGGCTCTTTGCACAAGGCTGGTCTGTTGTATATCGAGCACTCGATACAACTTCACTCAAAAAATATATTGTGAGTAATCCTGATATAGCTAAGGGCGCTCTCTTACTGTATACACCTGAGCTTCCAGAATTGAATCCAGCCTTGTTTCTAGAACTCTCTCGAATGGTCAAGCAATCAATTGGTTTCTCCAACGATCTAGAAAAGTATAAGAATTATCCAGGACTCTATGAAATTCCTAAAGATCTAACCGAACTAGTTAGCTTGGTACGCGGTTCAATACGAAGCCCATTGATTCGCCAACATTCACATATTCAACATTCAATTAGGCGAGCACAAGTTATTGCGATTGGCTCAGCTGGAAGTGGAGTTGGCTGTACAACAGTTGCAATAAATATTGCAATGGAACTTAGTGTGCTTGAAAAGACAACTCTGCTCATTGATGCCAATTTTAGAGCTCCATCAATTGCCGTATTACTCTCACTTCGAAACCTACTCACTGATGAAGGCTGGCGAAGTGTCGCACCCCAACTTTCAATCTCAGAAATAACGCAGCTTCATTCAAATAGCATTGATGAATTAATGATGCGCGCAATAGATGAATTCGATCAAATAATTATCGATTTAGGTTCTATCTCTGGATTATCAAACCGTCTTACTGATCAACGGTGGACTTCAAAGATGACTACATGGTCTTGTGATAACGCCGATGAGTTATGGATAATTTCAAAGCCAGACTTGTTGGGAGCGCATAGATTAGATCAAGTTCTCCCATTGCTTGAAAAAACAGCAATGCGAGCAAAGTTAGGATTTTTACTGAATATGAAATCTCAAGGCAAAAAAGGTGACGGCGAAGAATCGAGATTCCTTACTTCCATCACGCCGCTTCGTCCGGGGAGCATGCGTGTGATTGCCCGTGATGGAAGGTCAGTACTGGCAAGCGAGGAGGCTCGTTCCACCCTGATTGAAGCAAATGAGCGTTCACCTCTAAGGAAATCTCTTGCAAAGATTGCAAGTGAATTGATTCGCTAATCTCCAATATAATTACAGAATGCGCGTGTATCTTCCTTTATCTCCAACCGATATCGCCCTGTTTATTTCTTCTAAATCAATTCAAGCCTCGAAGTTGTATGCCCCAACTATCAAATTCATAACGGACAATGTTGGCCACGACGAAGAAGAGATTGAGTACATGCTCTCCTTGTTAGCGGCGACTGACGCAATGCAGCTAGTGAGTGGTAATCCGAAAATTGGCACATTACTTGCTTTAGAGATTGATAGTAAAGAGATTGCTATAGAAGAGACAGATTCAATAGTGCTAACGGGGGAGTTGGTCTGGGATCGCGTTGAGTGCTTATTTACAAGTGTGCTCGATGAAGAGGGCGATATTGAACTTACGTGGTATGCCACTCAAGAAATCGAAGATCAATTAGCAATTATCGCTCTTGGAAATAAATAAGAAATGCAACAGTTCGAAAATATACTTCAGAGTAGAAGTTCTATAACAGCTGAACAATCGCATCGATTACGTGAACTTATAGCTGATTGGCAATTACTCTCTGATTTATCTTTTGCTGACCTTGTTTTATGGGTTCCGCTTCGGAAAGACAGCAAGAGCTGGCCAACGGGACATTTAGCAATCGCTCATATTCGCCCAACGACTGCTGCAACAATTTTTACACAAGACATCATTGGTGATGAAGCTGTCTGGGGGAGCCGTCCAGGAATTGAACGCGCACTTTCAGAAGCTGAAATTGTTAGAGATGCAGAACCTGAACTCATTGGCGAGCTAATGATCAAGGAAGAAACAATTCCAGTGATTTTTGAAGAACAAGTAATCGCAGTAATTTCTCGACACAGAAATGCTGATTTGATGAGATCGCCTAGCCGACTAGAACTGAACTATCGCGAAATTGCTCATAATCTTTATCGAATGATCGCTGAAGGAAATTTTCCATATCCAAATGCAAATAGTCTCTTTGATCCAGCACCTCGTGTTGGAGATGGATTAATTCGCTTAGATGTCAATGGAGTTATCTCGTATGCGAGCCCTAATGCACGTTCAGCATTCAATCGAATGGGATGGAATGGTGAATTAGAAAGTTTTTCACTCTCTCACGTAGCAGAAAAAGTAAGTAAAGAGCGTCGTGATGCGCATGAAGAAGGTCTACAAACACAATTGAGTGGCAAGGCGCTGCGCCGCGTAGAAGTTGAAAATCTCGGTGGAACTATTGATTTACTTGTGTTGCCATTGATTCAAAGCGCAGATCGTGTAGGAGCAATCGTCCTGCTTCACAATGTTACTGAACTTCGCAGACGAGAGCGCGAACTCGTAACAAAGGATGCAACCATTCGTGAAGTACACCATCGAGTAAAGAATAATTTACAGACCGTATCGGCATTGTTGAGACTCCAAGCTCGTCGAATTGAAGACCCCGCAGCGAGTGCCGCACTTGAGGAAGCAGTTCGTAGAATCGCATCAATTGCACTGGTGCACGAAACCCTTTCCAGTAGTTCTGATGCCTCAGTGGCCTTTGATGACGTTCTCAATCGATTGGTAACTCATGCACTCGAGCTCAGTCCGCGAATGGCAACACTACAAATAGTTCGTGAGGGTGAATTTGGCTCTCTAGAACCAAGAATTGCGACACCTCTTGCATTAGTGGTCACAGAATTGATACATAATGCACTTGAGCATGGGTTAGAAGCGAGCGGAACAGCGCTACACATATCGGTTACTAGATCTGATGTGCATTGCGAAGTAAGAATCAGCGATGATGGTGTGGGACTTCCGAAAGATTTTGATTTAGCCCAATCTTCAAATTTGGGACTTCAAATTGTCCGCACGCTAACGGAGAATGAATTGAAAGGTGATTTGACTCTTCGCTCATCAGAAAAAGGAACTGTTGCTGAACTCAATTTCCCGCTGAACTAATTAGTTGTTATTTCCCATATTTTGCTCAAGTAAACGCGCGCGATTACGAGCAGCGCGACGCTTGAGTGCGCGGCGTTCATCTTCAGAAAGCCCGCCCCATACACCGGCATCTTGACCACTCTCAAGTGCCCACGCAAGACATGGCTCTTTAACAATGCAACGATTACAAACTTTTTTTGCTTCTTCGATTTGAGTTATTGCAGGTCCAGTATTTCCCACAGGAAAAAAGAGCTCAGGATCTTCATCGCGGCAAGCCGACTGGTGTCGCCAATCCATGGGCATATCTCCTCTACGACCTCGTTAGAGGTGGTGTAATTCGTGAAAATACAACATCATCAATGATGTGCAAGGTTATAATTCTCCCTTCAATTTAGGAGATTCACAAGGTGATTGGCACTAGGTTTCGAAAAATTAACGTGAGATATCTCGCCTATGAGTGCCCCCGACAGGAATCGAACCTGTGCACCCGCCTCCGGAGGGCGGTGCTCTATCCCCTGAGCTACGGGGGCGCTGTAAGTAGAAGGTTATCAGCGGATGCATATATCGAGTACAACTGAAAGAATATGTAGATGAACGAGAGCGCATATTTCGCAACTGGATGTTTTTGGGGCGCTGAACGACGTTTCTGGCAACTAGATGGTGTTGTGCAAACAAGCGTTGGCTACATGGGTGGAACACGACCATCACCATCATATGAACAAGTGTGCACTGGTACGACAGGTCATACTGAAACTGTAAAAGTTGAATTCGACCCAGCAAAAATTACTTATCATCGTTTGCTTGAAGAATTCTGGACGATGCATGATCCAACTTCGCTCAATAGACAGGGCGGAGATATAGGAACTCAGTACCGAAGTGCGATTTTTACGACAACGCCAGAGCAATTGAATCAAGCGCTCACGACTCGCGATATGTATGAAAAAGCAATCTCTACCTCAGGCTATGGTGCAATCGTTACAGAGATAGCGATGAATGAGGGAGTGACATATTTTCCTGCCGAGGAGTACCACCAGAAGTATTTGCAAAAAAATCCGAACGGATATGACTGTCATTCAAGTACTGGAATAGCATTTCCTAGCCAGGAGCTAACACAGTGAGTGAAAAGAAATATCCTGTAAATATCAATGAAGCCGAATTGCGGGAAAAGATTGACCCACTCTCATATGACGTATTACGAAATGCAGCAACAGAGCGTCCATTTACTGGCGAATATACCGATAGCGACAAAGTCGGAATCTATAAATGCAAAGCATGCTCTGCTGAACTCTTTAGAAGTGAAACAAAGTTTCATTCAGGATGTGGTTGGCCATCATTTTATGCACCGAGTGCCGATGATGCAGTTGAACTAATAAAAGATCGTTCACTATTCCCACGAGTTCGTACAGAAGTCCGCTGCGCAGCATGTGGATCACACTTAGGCCATGTCTTTGAAGGAGAAGGATATGACGTCCCAACAGATCAACGTTGGTGCATCAACTCGGTCTCTTTGATTTTAGAAAGTAAGTAATCTAAAGAAATAAGGACTAGTTATAGTGAAAAAGTTGGATACTCATCAGTTACTAGAACGAATGCATAACCAACAACACGATTCAAGTAAGCAATAGTTCCTACTACGCCTTCAGCACATGTTTCTGGGTAAGTTCCAGTAAATAAAATGCTAAACCAGCCCCAAAGAGTAAGTAATAGTGCATATGCAATATAAATCAGGCCAACAATATAAAGAGGAATCGCCAAGAACCATTTTACTAACGGTAAGCAGCGGCTCATGTTTTCGCCTTTTCCAACCTCGGGAAATGTAATGCTGACGATGTCATTCTCTTCAATTGATGGGTATTCATCAGTGAGTAATAATAAATAAGCATCGACTCGTGTTTGAAGTCCAAGAAGAGACTCATTGAGACTCAGTGCATAACTTGGATATACACCACGAACAACAAGGGCAAGCAGTGGAGGCAATACTAAAAGACCCGCTGTCGACCAACCAGTTGAAGAGAAATCTGATGTAAAGGATGCAACAAATATCGCTACAGGTACTACCAAAATTATTCTAAATAGGGCAGTAATTCGATTGCGGTCATTCAGCGTTACATCAATTTCGGTTTCAATTTGGTTGCTCATGCGTCAAGCATAGCCCTGTGTTATAGACCGAAAGCTGCAATTGAAGGTATTCTCAAACCATGAGCGACCTCGATGTAAAAGCCCCAGATTTAGCATCACTTCTTCAACATAAGAGTGAGAAGTGGACAGGATTTGCGCGCGATGTTTTGCCATTGCCGGTTGCAGAAATGGATTTCCCAGTTGCAGACCCTATAAAAAAATTACTCCATGAAATGGTTGAAGCATCTGATCTTGGTTACCTTGGAAATATTCCTGAAATGGGAACATCCTTTGCACAATTTGCGCAAGAGCGTTGGAATTGGAAAGTTGATCCACTTCAAGTTCGAATCGGAACAGATGTAGGTGTAGCAGTTGTTGAGATATTGCGAGTCATCGCAAAGCCTGGCGATAAAGTCCTTGTGAATTCACCTGTATATCAAAATTTCTATAACTGGTTAACAGAAACTGGTATGGAAAAAGTTGATGTTCCATTTACCCGTACAGGAAGCGATGAAGGCTCCAACAATCCTTGGGAGCTGAACTGGCCGGAGATTGAAAGCGCTTATGCCAGTGGAATCAAAGTACATATGATTTGTAGCCCACATAATCCATTGGGCCGAATCTATACAAAAGAAGAGTTACTTCGCTTTGTTGGACTTGCTAAGAAGTATGACGTAATCATTATTAGCGATGAGATTCATGCGCCATTGACCTTCAAAGATTCCGTATTCGTTCCAACACTTGCATTGGGAGCTGATGCTGAAAGCGTATGTATTACCGTTACTGCTGCAAGTAAAGGCTGGAATATTGCTGGCCTCAAATGCGCAATCATCATCACTCAAAATGAAGAGATGAAAGAGAAGATGTCACTCTTGCCATTCGCACTTCACTACCGAGCATCTCTTCCGGGGGCTTATGCATCCGCGATCGCATTCAAAGAGGGGGGAGTCTGGCTTGATACAGTAATTGAAAATCTGAATCAGAACCGCTTCCTCATTCGCGATCTCCTAGCCTCGACACTGCCTTCTGTGAGTTATCACATTCCGCAGAATGGATATCTGGCCTGGCTAGATCTGACTGATTTGAATTTAGGCGAAGATCCTGGGGCTACACTTATCGAACGAGGCAAAGTCGCTTTCAACTCTGGGCATTTTTATGCTCCTCAAACTTCGCAATATGTTCGATTCAATTTTGCAACAAGTCCCGAAATTATCACTGAAGCAATACATCGAATTAGAAAGGCTCTCTAATTGAGTTCTGAAAAGAAATTACATCCTGAAACGTATGCAATTACCTCTGGTCGTCCAAAGAGTGAAGCAGGTGCAAGTCTCAATGTTGGCATTTCGCTTAATTCAACTTTTGAGGCAGGTAGTGGTCTTGGTTATGGGCGCTATGGAAACGAAACTTGGAAAGCGCTAGAAATTGCTATTAGTGAATTCGAAGGTGGCGAAACGCTTACATTTTCTTCGGGCATGGCAGCCATTAGCGCCGTATTTTCAATTCTTCCAATTGGTGCACCACTTGTAGCTTCCAATCAGGGATATAGCGGTGTAATGACTTTGCTCAAGAGCTTCCATGAATCTGGTCGACTTGAAGTTCGATTTGTAGACGTTACTGATAATCAGGAAGTTATCTCAGCACTCAAGGGTGCAGCAATGTTATGGCTGGAATCACCAACAAATCCTTGTTTGGATATTGCAAATCTTCAGACGCTCATCGCTGCTGCTAAGAAGATGAATATTGGCGTTGGAGTTGATAATACTTTTGCTACACCACTGGTTCAAAAGCCACTGGCATTAGGCGCTGACATCGTTATGCATTCAGTGACAAAATTTCTAGCGGGACACAGTGATGTTTTGATGGGCTCACTATCTACCAATGATCCCGCACTTTATAAGCGACTTGAAGATGCCCGTAAATTCAATGGCGCTATTCCTGGACCATTCGAAGCATGGTTGGCACTTCGTGGCATTCGAACATTTGTAATGCGCTTTGAAAAAGCACAGAGCAATGCAAAATATCTAGTAGAACAAATGAAGAACGATAAGAGAATTTCTCGTGTTCGCTATCCTGGCTTTGGAGCAATGATTTCCTTTGAAATCGTAGGTGATGCGCAAGCGGCAGAACGCGTTTGTGCTGCATCGAGCATCATTACGCATGCGACTAGCTTGGGTGGAGTTGAATCTTTATGGGAGCGACGTCGTCGCTGGGAGATTGAAAGCCATGTAGTACCCGAGAATCTCATTCGACTCTCTGTTGGGTGTGAAAATAGTGGAGATCTTTGGGACGACATCGCAAAGTCACTCGACGCTATATAGAGAAATTTTTGTGAAATAAGAGTATTTTTAGATCATGGGAAAAGTGATACGCAGATTAGTAGCAGCCTTTATGGTTGGCGCTGTCGCATTCCGTGCCGTTGGCTCTTTTCTTTCATGGATTGAAGGCCAAGAAGATTCTTCAGCTGAGGCCTGGATCGATGAAGATGAATACGAAGATGCATAAGTGAGTTCATCACAATATATTCCTGGAACATGCAATATCGGATCAGGAGAAATTCGCCGCAGACAAGTTGTTGCAATAATTGGTGCAATAATTTCAATTTCATCTTTTGTGACTCTGGTAATGGCCGATGCTCCACGCAACGCGCGATTTGGAATATTTGTACCGCTAATGATTGCAAGCGTTGGTTGGGTTCAATCACGAAGTAAATTCTGTTTAGCGTATGGTTTCGCAGGCACGTTCAATATGGGAAAGCTAGGAGATATTTCACGCGTAGCTGATGCAGCCAGTAAAGCAGCAGATCGCAAAACTGCACTCACAATATTAGTGAAGTCAACAGTGCTTGCAGCAATTATTACTTTTTTGGTCGTTCTACTACCCTTTTAGACGACGCTAGTGCCATCTTTTCGAGTTGCAGTTAAACTTGCGATAGTCGTTACAACTAAGACAGTAATAATTGCCCCAAGGCTAAATTCGAGTGAGACTTCTGGGATATGCATTCGAATAAAATCGTCGATTCCAATTCCATGAAGAGCTTCGAAAATCATTTTTACACCGATAAAAGCTAAGATTATTGAAAGCCCTTTTGAAAGATAAATGAGTCTCGTAAGTAAACCTTCGAGCAAGAAATAAAGTTGACGAAGCCCCATCAAAGCAAAAATATTTGCCGTAGTGACAATATAAGGATCTTTAGTTAGCCCAAAGATCGCAGGTATTGAGTCAAGTGAGAAGACCAAGTTCGTTAGGCCCAGGGCAATAAGAGCAATCGCAAAAATGCTCACGCCGCGCTCTTTGAGTTTGGCAATGATTTTGCCTTCTTTCCATTCATCTTCTGCATCTTCAGAAAATAATTTGTATGCGGTATAGATAAGGAAGGCTCCGAAAACAAAGAAAATGCTTGCAAACCTCGAAATAAGTGCAGCACCGAGTGGGATGAGCAGACCACGAATTCCTATCGTGAGCATAATTCCAAGCAAGAGCACCAACTGTTGTTTGTTCTTTTCAACCTTGAGATGCGTCAAAATAATAATGAACACAAATATATTATCTACAGAGAGGGCATATTCGGTGAGCCATCCAGCAAAGAACTCTCGCTGGCTTTGCTCATTCGACCAGAGTGGTAGAAAGAAGCCGAAGACTATCGCAGCACCGAGATAAAAAACTGTCCAAAATGATGATTCAAGAAGAGTTGTCTCTTTTTGTCTACGTATAACCGCAAGCAATAAATCGAAGGCAATGACGATAGCTAGAGCGCCAATGGTAATAAACCATGTTGTTGTGGATTGCATTACGCTATTCTTGCACAGCACAGAGGAAATATTCTTTGTATGTAAAGGTAGCAGTGGAGGAAAAATGTCCCAAGAACTCGTTGATGCTTATGTTTCCAACTGTGCAGAATTCGAAAAGGTTGTTCGCTCTATAGGAGCTAATGATTTATCACGCATTGCGAAAGAAGGCGAGTGGTCGGCTGCCTACGTAATTCATCACATGGCGGATGCAGATATGCATTTTGCTACGAGATTCCTACACATTCTTACTGTTGATAAACCTGCGATTGTCCCTTTTGACGAAGATGTTTATCCAGATCGATTGAAATATGCATCTCGTGACGCTCATGATTCTCTTGCTAGTATCATCGGTTTGCATAAAGTAGTAGCCAACATACTCAACCTAGTCGATGCTTCTGATTGGACGAGGGTTGGAATTCATTCCGAAAAAGGTGAAGTTACTCTTGCCGAGGTACTCACTTTGGCAAGTAATCATACGAAATCTCATGTTGGGCAATTGCAGGAGATAATTTCTAGCCTTTAGAAACTCGTTTTTCTAAATCTTGAACGAGTGTGTGCATTTCCTGAGAAATTTGGCGTAACTCTTTGAGTTCCTGGTGGGCGATAATTTGCGCCTCTTTTGCTATTTCAAATTCAGCGAGACTAGCAAAGTGAGTTTCGTCAATCTTTTGTTCTACACTTTTTGATTGAACATTTTGCCCAACCATAATTATTGAAAGTAAGACTAATTGTAAGAAGGTTTGTGCAATCCACGAAACAATCACAATAATGTCACCTGACTTGATCGCATTCGGTAAGGAAACAAGTGCGATAGCTGCAAAGATGTAAGCACACCACATTGTTGCTACACCACTTGTAATTTTCTGAGCAATTCGCTGATTGATTTTTTCTGCTGAAGTCATAGTTCAACGATAGCGAAAACCCCTGGCACCAAAGGCGCCAGGGGTTCATTCACCCTATGAGTTGTGATCTATTTATGCAGAAGGAGCAACTGAAGCTGCAGGGCGTGGAGCTTTTGGCTCACGTGCCATCTTCTCTGGTCGAGTTGGCTTTACTGGCTCTGTTGGTTTCACCGGAAGTGCACCTAGCGCAGTAACTGCTGCATCACGTACTGCGCTTGCTGCAGCAATAGCACTCTTTCTAGTCGCTAGTGCAGCACTTTTTCCCTCAGCAGTTGTTGCAAGTGCGATCGCAGCTTTGTAGTCGGCGATTGCTTTATCAACTGCTGCTTTGAAAGTTGTATTGATAGCTTTACGAGATTCATTTCGAACCTTCATTGAATCATGGAATGACTTCGAATCGCCCCGATACTTTTCCATTGCAACTTTATGTAGCGCTAACTGCGCATCGAATGCAACCTTATTTGGGTTTGGAGTTAAATCTGCAAATGAAGCCGACGTATTTCCGACAAAGAAACTAGAAGTGAGAGCAAGAATTATGATGCTCTTCTTTGTTAACGCTTTCATGGTGCTCCTTATTGGAATCCATTTATAACCCTTGCGGCTATGAGGCAATACTCCAGAAGAAATTTGTGGTTTTCCTGTGAGAATCTTACGAGGAGCTTGTCATTTATTGGATTTAGCATCAACTCATGCCAGAGTTACCGCATGAGCGAACTAGTCATGATTGTCGATGACGAGGCAGGAGTCCGCGATCTACTCCGAGACACACTAAAAATAGCTGGCTTTGAAACTCTTGAAGCAGATAACGGAATGTCTGCTCTAACGGCGCTTCGCTCCCACAAGCCTGATCTAATAATTATAGATATTAATATGCCGTTGATGGATGGTTTTGAATTAGTGAAAAGACTAAGGGAAACCGATAATTTAGTTCCGGTACTTATGCTTACGGCACGAGGTGACCAACAAGATATTTCTCGAGGACTGACAATTGGTGCCGATGATTATGTTGTAAAGCCATTTGGGTTAGAAGAACTTATCTTGAGAGTAAGAGCCATAATTCGTAGATCAAAGAAATCTGTTGATGTCGCACGAACCCTTAAATGCGGTCCTATAACACTAAATGAAGAATTACATAAGGTTACATTTGGCAATGATGAAATAAATTTATCCCCTACTGAATTTCGTTTATTACAGATGCTTATTGAGAAGAAGGGCCGAGTCATTTCTAAAGCTCTACTTTTAGATGAAGTCTGGGGAATCACTTTTGAGTCAGAAAGTACCGTTGTTGATACATATATTTCGTATCTGAGAAAGAAACTACATCGCGACGGTTATGAAGGTATAAAAACAATACGTGGAGTTGGTTTTCAGATAAGCGAACCCAAAGAAACCGTATGAAGATTAGATACCGCCAGGTAATTGGTGCGATTCTTCTTACAACACTGATTTCTTTTCTAATAGGAAGCTTTGCAATCTGGGGTTCGTACCGAGCTGATCTCGATGTACTAGATCGCAGCCTTAATCGAGTTATTTCAGAACCACTAATGCATCCGCAAGATGCAATAAACGAAGCATTAGCTTCGGTGGAAATAAATAGTGTTGACGTTGCTGTTGCTTTTATAACTTCATCAAATGAGATCACTATTTTGCGAGAGTCCACCCAATTTTCACAGATTCTCCTCGATTCGAGAGATCTAATCCGCTCGCTTTCATCACCAATATTTCTCCATGGCAATCAAAATATTCGCGCTATCGCTATGGAATTGCCGGAAAACGAATACCTTCTTTTTGGGATTTCTACTCTAGATTTAGATAAGAATCTGAAATTAAATGAATTGCGACTTCTAGCCTTCATTCTGATTGCAAATTTCCTAGCTTCTCTTTTGATTATTTGGAATTCCAAGCGACAAAGAGTACGAAGTGAGAAAGATCGACTTCAAAAAATGCAAGAATTTCTAGGAGATGCAGCCCATGAATTGCGCACTCCTTTGACTGTTATCAAAGGGTATTCAGAGCTATTGGCCCAAAAGAAATTACCGACACAAGAAGATGAACGACGGGCATTTGAAAGACTAGAAAGTGAAATTTCGAGAATGGATACCTTGATTTCAGACTTGCTCCTGTTAGCTGAAATCGGCGAAACAGCCACAATTACTCGATCAGTTTTTGATTTAGGTGAATTGCTACAAAATCACATAAAGGATTTCAAAGTAATTTCACCTGCCCATCCTGTTACCTATGAGTGTGATGAAATTGTAGATTTTTCAGGATCGCAAGTTCATCTTCAACGTTTGATTCAGAATGCACTCTTAAACATTGATCGACATACTCCCAAAGATTCACCTGTCTCTATTTCTCTTAGATCTAAAGGCAAGGAGATTCATTTATTGATTGAAGATGGCGGTCCAGGGTTGAACGATAGCGTGTATGGCAAAGGGATTCGTTCGCTCAAGAGATTCGACCGCTCTAGGTCAAGAGAAACGGGCGGGAGTGGACTTGGTCTGAGCATCATGAATGCTATCGTCGAAATGCATAAAGGAAACTTTACGCTGCGCAAGAGTTCATTGGGAGGCCTAGCTATCGATATCAGATTGCCAATCACTCGCTAGAATATTTCAATGTCGAGACAGCTACAGATTGTGATCTCTTTAGTTTTACTTGTGGCCATGATTTATGTGGTGCGCTCCGTGCGAGGTATCCACCGGAAAATTAATAAAGTCTCTTCACAGAATAGAGATATTGAAAAAAGTATAAAAGCTTCAAATAAAGAGATGTGGCAGCACTATCGCCAAGGTGAATACTTGGCGCAATTGATCTCACTTATGAAATTCACTGCGCCATTACCACCGACGCGCAGCTGGGCAGCATCTCCTGATTTATTGCTAACTTTGATGGATTTAGTTCGCAAGAATCGTCCGAAACTAATTGTCGAACTGGGTTCTGGAATATCAACACTCATCATGGCAAAGGCTTCACAAGGTCGAATAAAGATTGTCAGCATTGATCACTCAGAAGAGTTTGCTCAGAAGACACGAGAAATGCTCAAAGAGCATGGCGTCAAGAATGTTGAAATTCGCGTGGCACCTCTGAAGAAGCACACTTCTGGATCTGATTGGTATGACCTGACTTTTCTCAAGAACCTAAAAAATATTGACTTACTTGTAATCGATGGCCCACCAGGATCTAAAAATCCAAAAGCGCGCCAACCAGCGCTCAAAGAGTTTGAAACGAAGTTATCTCCTAAAGCAGTCATCGTTATTGATGATGTAAATCGTGATGGAGAGCGTGAGCTAGCCGAGATGTTTGCTAAGGCGTTCCCTAAAAAGAATCTAGAAATCCTGCCTCATGAAAAAGGAAGTGCAGTCATTTGCTAAGTTTGCTCTATGGCAATTGAGCTAGATGAGGCGATAAAGCAAGCGGTTGCTCTTATTAATGATCCTCAAAGTTTAGTTCGAGTTGTCTTATCTGGTCGGCGTCGTAATATGCAAACACCGTGCGAAAGAATTGATATTCGTCTAGTCCAAATTAGAGATCAAATACACATTCAAGTAATTGAAAATGATGGACGTCAAACAACTGCGAAGAATTTCCTACCGGCAGAATTTGATTCGCTAGCGCTTCTTATATCAGGTTTTGCAAACATTTTGGTTGAACACGTTACTGGCTCGCTTTCAATTCGCATTTCCAAAAAAGGTGAAGCTCTTGTCACTCGCTCTAAAGGTACCAACGAGCAAGTACTAACTCATGATCGCAATAAGAATCGACTCCTCAATGCAAACGACCCATTCCTTGTAGAAGTTGGGATCTCAGATTCGAAAGGCGTCATCAAGCCCTCAAAGACTGACAAATACATGCAAGTTGAGGAGTTTTTACGCATTCTTGCCCCAACACTGAAGAATGCAATTGAAGCAGGTCATATTCATAAACCAACGAAAGAGAATCCACTCTCGATTACTGATCTTGGCTGCGGACATGCCTATCTAACTTTCGGTGCTCATCAATACTTACAAGCCCAAGGGATTCCTGTCTCTGTAGTTGGAATTGATATTCGTCCGAAATCACGAGACAGAAATATTGCCATTGCACAAAAACTAAGAATTGAAAAAAGTATTGAATTTCGTGCAGAAGAAATTGCAGAGACAACGGCTTCAAAAACTGATGTCTCAATAGCTCTTCATGCCTGCGATACAGCAACTGATGATGCAATCACATGGGCAGTACAAAGTGAAGCCAAATTGCTTTTTATTGCTCCCTGTTGTCATCATGATTTGCAAAGCCAGCTCAGTGATATCCCTGAACCTTGGGCAATGATGACTAAGCATGGCCTCATGAAAGAACGAATGAGTGATCTGCTCACCGATGCTTTGCGTGCGCAGATTCTTCGTTTATTAGGTTATCGAGTTGATGTCATCGAATTTATTGGGGGAGAGCACACACCTCGAAATTTGATGATTCGCGCTGTAAAAACTGGCGCAAAACCAGAGGCTCAAGATATTGCGCGGTATGAAGAGATGATTGCGATGTGGAAAGTAAAACCAGCACTTGCAGAGCGTTTAGAAAAAGAGTTAGTACGTAGCACGTCCACCTGAAATATCAAAAGTAAATCCCGTTGTAAATGAGCAAGCAGGAGATGCCATAAATGCAATTATCTCAGCAACTTCACTTGCTTGACCGGTGCGGCCAAGTGGGATTCGAGAAATCATGTACTTCAATGTTTCTTCACTCGTATTTGAATTCATTGGGGTACTAATAACAGCTGGAGCGAGTGCATTAATGATGACACCATCGTGTGCCAATTCTTTAGCCGCACCTTTTACAAATCCAATCAAACCCGCTTTGGATGTGTTGTAAGAGGCCATTCCAGGATTTCCTTCTTTACCTGCAATAGATGCCAAGTGAACAATTCGACCGTATGCCTGCTTCTTCATGTGCGGAATTATTTGTTGGGTCAGCCAAATCGCACCGTAGAGGTTCACTTGAATTGTCTTTTCAAAAGTTGACCAATCAAGATCCTCGATCTTTACATTTGATTGTCCGACAATGCCAGCAGAATTTACCAAGGCATCAATGCGACCGTGCTCTTTGATAATCGTTGCAATAAAAGCGGAAACACCGTTTTGATTAGAGACATCAAGGACGTGGATTTGATTTGCTGGCAATTTCAATTCAAGAGCAAGTTCTGCAAGTCCTTCAGGGTTCATATCAGCAATAACTACTTTTGCACCACGGCTTGCGATAAGTGAAGCGGCAGCACGGCCAATCCCATTACTAGCACCAACAACAACGACTACTTGATCCGTAAATAGAATTGCATTTGAAGTCATGGCTGCAAGTCTATTTCCATTTCGCACATTATGGTAGAAATAGCCATGATTAAAGCCGATGTATGGGATGACCGTAAGTGTGAATTGGGCGAAGGCCCTGCCTCTGCCGGTAAGAATAATGAACGTGGATATTGGGTTGATATCACCGGAGAGAAAGTCTTGTGGCGTGATTTGGATACCAATAAGACTGGTGAATATTCAGTAGATGAAGAGATTGGCTTTGTGATCCCACGAGCACAGGGCGGCGAATTAATTGGCACAACTTCTGGCCCATATTTGCGAGATACCGATGGCACGATGCACGCACTACCTAATCGAGTTGATGTCGATGGACCGGGTGAAAAATTTCCTATTCGTTGGAATGATGCAAAAGTTTCTCCAACGGGTGATTTATGGCTTGGATCTCTCACGGCTGATTTCACACCAGGTGAAGCTGCGTTGTATCGATTAGACCGCGATGGTTCAAAGATGGAGCGCGTGATTAGTGATGTCACTTTGAGTAATGGCCTTGACTGGAGTAACGACGGAAAGACTATGTATTACATCGACACTATGAAATTTACAATTGATTCATTCGATGTAGAAGGTAAAAATATTACAAATCGCAAAGTACGCTACGTTGCAAATCCAGATGAAGGTTTTCCTGATGGAATGTGCGCAGATAACCAAGGTGGTTTGTGGGTTGCATTCTGGGGAAGTCGTGAAGTTCGTCGACTTGATGAAAACTTCAAAGTTAGCGAAATTATTTCAGTTCCTGCAATGTTTGCTTCATCGTGTGCCTTCATTGGTCCAAATTTGGATATCTTGATGATTACTACCGCCCAGAGCTCAGGTCGAGCAGGGGATCCATTTGATGATGGAGAACATGCGGGAAAAACATTTATCTGTAAGCCAGGTGCAACTGGTCGTGCAACTGCGAGTTTCGCAGTTTAGATTCGAGGATCTATATGGATCTTTGGTCCATCACCAGCACCTGCTGGTCTCTTACCTAGGAAAATATCTCCTACTTGCTGCATAGAAATAGTTGCAGCAATAAGTGGGCGGGGATCTACTTTTCCACTGGCATACATCTCAATAGTTCCAGCTAAGCCAGGGGAACCAGAAAGAATTCCAATAACAGTGACATCGGCAAGTGTGATTACTCGAGAATCTACATAACTCGCTTCACCTGCAATTCCAATATAAACAATGCGCCCGCCAGGTTCAACAGTACTAACTGCTAGCGCAGGAATGTCAGGGTCGTTTGTGGCATCGATTACCGCATCAAAACCTGTAGGTAATTGTGGAATCTGCTTACTTGTGTTCTTGATTCCAATTTTCTTCGCAAGAGCAATCGTTTGTTCATTTCGACCGATCAAATAAACATTTGCTCCTGCTGCTTGCGCAAAGAGAGCCGCAAGTAAACCAATAGTTCCTGTTCCCCAAATAAGAATATTTCTACCAGGTCCAGCAAGTGCTGCCTGTGATGCCCTGAGAGAATTTCCACCAGGTTCAACCATCGCACCCATGGCATCATCGATTGAATCAGGTAGTGCATGTAATGCACGTGCAGGAATCAAGAATTTTTCTGCTAACGCACCAGCAAAGCCATGAGAGATTCCAACTTCAGATCGTGATTCACAAACATGTTGTCTACCTGATGTGCAGCGATAGCAAGTACCACATCCGAGCATGGTGTCACCAGTGACTCTTTGGCCTAACCATTTCTTATCTACACCATTTCCAATTGCAGAGACTGTTCCACACCATTCGTGACCAATCCGCATTGGATAACCGGCTTTACCAGTATGTAAATAAACCATCTCACCGGTGAAATATTCTTGGTCGGTCCCACAAATACCAACACGTGAGACATCAATAACTACTTCACCATCACCTGCAATTGGCTCTTGAACATCTTCAACAGCAGATTGCATAGGAGCAGTGATAGCAAATGCCTTCATATCGTCACTATACTCAAACCTTACTTCGAAACCCATGGGAGGCCCTGAGCATGCGAAGTGCGCATTGGTACGGCGGCAAAGATCGGGATTCTTATATACATCGCGCATGGATGCGACGCGGATTACCCAATGATGCATTTGATGGTCGACCACATATTGCAATCGCAAATACAGCTTCAGACCTAACACCCTGTAACTCGCATCTAAATGAAGTTATGGAGCATGTAAAGAATGGTATTTGGGAAGCTGGTGGAGTTCCACTAAATATGCCAAGTGTTTCACTTGGTGAAACACAGATGCGTCCAACTGCAATGTTGTGGCGCAATATGGCCGCAATGGCAACTGAAGAAATGATTCGTGCTAATCCAATTGATGGAGTTGTACTCCTTGGCGGTTGCGATAAAACAATTCCCGCGCTCCTTATGGCTGCAGCATCAGTTGATTTACCAGCGCTCGTTGTTCCTGGTGGACCGATGTTGACTGGAACTTTTGAAGGAAATCCAATTGGCTGCGGAACAGATGTGTGGCGTCTGAGCGAAGATGTTCGCGCCAAAAAATTGAGTGAAGCAAAATTTCTCAACTCTGAATCTTCAATGATTCGCAGTCGTGGTCACTGCAACACAATGGGAACTGCTTCAACAATGGGTTCAATGGCTGAAGCACTTGGCATGACAATTCCAGGAACAGCAGGAACTCCAGCTGCTGATAGTCGCTTGCTGCAAGCAGCACAAGAATCTGGTCGCCTAATAGTTTCAATGGTTCATGAAGATAGAAAACCAAGTGATGTGATGACTAGAGGCTCTTTCCTCAATGCAATTGTTGCGTTAGCGGGAATCGGTGGCTCTACAAATGCTGTAGTTCACTTGTTAGCAATTGCAGGAAGACTCGGCATAGATCTCTCACTCAAAGATTTTGATAAAACAGGCTCACACGTTCCACTATTAGTAAATCTTCAACCTGCAGGTAAATATTTGATGGAGGATCTATATCGCGCAGGTGGCTTACTTGCAGTTCTCAAAGAGCTCGAGGATTTACTAGATCCAAAAGCAATTACTGTTACTGGTAAACCACTAACTTCATATTTAACTGAGGCAGAAATTTACGACACAGATGTAATTAGAAAGCGCCAGACACCTTTACTTGAAGGTGCAGGAATTGCTGTATTGACTGGCAACTTAGCTCCACTCGGCGCAGTCATCAAACCTGCGGCAGCTAGTGCACATTTGTTGCAACATAGAGGAAAAGCAATTGTTTTCGACAGCATTGAAGATTTCAAGAAGAGAATTGATGATCCAGCACTGGATGTAGATGAAAATTCAGTTCTTATTCTTCGTGGCTGTGGTCCTAAGGGCTATCCAGGCATGCCAGAAGTTGCGAACATGCCACTGCCAAAGAAATTATTGGAAAAAGGCGTGCGCGATATGGTGCGTATTTGTGATGGTCGAATGAGTGGAACTGCATATGGCACCGTTGTTCTCCATGCTGCGCCAGAAGCAGCAGCTGGTGGTCCACTTGCAGTTGTACAAACGGGGGACATAATCGTTCTTGATGTAGCTGCGCGTACTCTCAATATTGATATTTCTAATGAAGAACTTGCAAAGCGCATACCGAATGCAGCCACAACACAAGCATTTGCTTCACCTGATCGGGGATGGCAAAAGTTATACATAGACCATGTCATGCAAGCAGATACAGGAGCAGATAATGATTTTCTCACAGGTGGCAGCGGCTCAGAAGTTCTACGGGAGTCACACTAAATGAAACAAGCACTAGTAGTTCGTGGTGGCTGGGATGGTCACCAACCTGTTGAGACTACAAATCTATTTATTCCATTTCTTGAAGCTAACGGTTTCACTGTTCGCGTAGAAGAATCTCCTGCACTTTATGCAGATGCAGCGTTCATGGCAACTGTTGATTTGATTCAACAGACGATGACTATGTCCACGATTGAAAAAGAAGATTTTCTAGGTCTTCGCACTGCAATCGAAAATGGCACAGGTTTTGCAGGATGGCACGGCGGAATTGCTGATGCTTATCGTAATAATTCTGATTATCTTCACTTAGTCGGCGGACAGTTTGCATGTCATCCAGGTAAGCACCCGGATGAACAAAAAGGTGAACAAGAAGATAATTACATGCCATACACAATCAATTTCTTGCCTGAAGCATCTAATCACCCAATTACAAAAGGTATGAAAGATTTCGACTTAGTAACTGAGCAGTATTGGGTCCTCTCCGATGATTACATTGATGTATTGGCGACAACAACCCAGAAAGTTCGCTCATGGGATCCCTGGAATCGCGAAGTAACATCTCCTGCAGTTTGGACCCGCAATTGGGGCAAAGGAAAAATCTTTGTTTGCACACCAGGACATAATCTCAAAGTGGTTCAAGACCCAAATGTGAAAGAACTCATTGAAAGAGGTTTGTTGTGGGCATCCCGCTAAGAGTAGGAATTATTGGTGTTGGAA
>JAPLBJ010000041.1 GCA_026392845.1 Actinomycetota bacterium | reverse complement strand
GGCACGTCTTGCAGTGCGCACAATTGAAGAGCGCGTAGATTCCGTTGGAGCGCGTGCTGCGGCCCTTGAAGCATCTGCGAAAGCAGAACGTGAAGCATCAGAGCGCGCAGTCTCTCGTCGTGGTGCTCGTGCACGCGGTGCGCTTATTTCTCAAGCGATTGCAGAAGCAGCATATGAAGCACTCATTCACATTGAACGCTCAATTGCTAAAGCTGCAACCGAGCGCGCACGACTTGAAGAATCACGTGCATCACGCGAAGGTGAAACTCTTACGATTCGAACACGTGGTCGCGAACTAACGGCTGAACTTGATCAACTTACTTCTAGTGTTCACCGTGACGAGATTGCACGAGCAGAACAGCGACTCCGTATTGAAACTCTTGAGGCAAAGACAGTTGAAGAGTTCGGAATCGATCTCACTTCACTCGTCAATGAATACGGCCCAGATAAAGATGTTCCTACATTCTTTGAAACTGAAACAGGCGAGATTGTTGCAACTGAGATGGTTCCATATCGCCGTGATCAACAAGAAAAGCGCCTCGCTGCAACTGAGCGCTCACTCGCTCTCCTCGGCAAAGTGAACCCACTTGCACTTGAAGAGTTCACAGCCCTTGAAGAAAGATTGAAATTCCTTGCAGAGCAGTTGGAAGATTTGAAGAACACAAAGAAAGATTTGCTCGACATCATCAAAGAAGTTGATGACCGCGTTCAACAAATCTTCATGGAGGCTTACACAGAGACCGCTAAGCACTTCGAAGATATTTTTGCTCGACTATTCCCTGGTGGAGATGGTCGCTTGATTTTGACTGATCCAGATAATCCATTGAGCTCTGGTGTTGATGTTGAAGCGCGTCCTCCAGGAAAGAGAATCAAGCGCCTTTCACTTCTTTCAGGCGGAGAAAAATCTCTTACAGCTGTAGCAATGCTTGTCGCAATCTTCAAAGCGCGTCCAAGTCCTTTCTATGTACTCGATGAAGTTGAAGCAGCCCTCGATGATGTAAACCTTGGTCGCTTGCTAGTCATTTTTGAAGAACTTCGTGCAAGTTCTCAATTGATCATCATTACTCACCAAAAGCGCACAATGGAAATTGCTGATGCGCTCTACGGTGTCACGATGCGCGGCGATGGCGTTACTGAAGTTATTTCGCAACGTCTGCGTGAATCTGACGCAAGCTAAGTTCAATGGGAATCTTTACTAAATTCCTTAGCAAAATAAAGGGCGCTTCATCTCTCTCCAATAGTGATTGGGAAGAGCTATATAGCGAACTTCTTGAATCAGATATTGGTCCTACTCTTTCGCGCCAACTCATTGATGAAGCGAGGAAGAGTAAGAGTGATAGCCCTGAAGAGGGTTTACATCAGATTCTTCTTGCGCATCTATCTACACAATCACGAGAAATTAGACGTGCTGAAAGTGGCCCGACGACAATCCTTGTTGTTGGTGTCAACGGCACCGGAAAGACAACTTCAGTTGCAAAACTCGCAGCGTACTTGCAGGGGCAAAAAAGCAATGTTGTTCTTGCTGCGGCTGATACATTTCGCGCCGCAGCAGTTGATCAACTTCGAACATGGGGAGATCGCCTAGGTATTGAAGTAATTTCTGGAAAAGATAATGGTGACCCTGCATCTGTTGCATTTGATAGCGCCCAGGTTGCCCTTGGCCAAAAGGCAGATTTCTTGATAATTGATACTGCTGGCAGATTGCACAATAAAAACGACTTGATGGCAGAACTAGGAAAAGTAAAAAGAGTTGTCGAAAAGGTATTACCTATAAATGAAGTGCTCTTAGTTATAGATGCTACGACTGGTCATAACGGGATATCTCAAGCACGCATCTTTACCGAGAGCATCGGCGTAACTGGGATTATTCTTACCAAGCTCGACGGTAGTGCTCGCGGCGGAGTCGCCTTAGCTATCGAGGCTGAGCTTGGCATACCCATCAAATGGGTCGGCACAGGGGAGTCTGAGGGCGATTTTGCCCCATTCGATCGAGAAAGCTACCTACGCGGTTTAACACAGATGTAACACAACACGCCATTTTCTGTAACTCAACTGGTGCATCTTTGGGCCATCTCAAAGGCGAGACTCTCGCGCATATCTAGCGCACCTTTATGTTAGGAAAATAAATGGAAGAGATTGTTCTCAATTCCGGTGATACCGCTTGGATGTTGGCAAGTACTGCTCTCGTTCTTCTCATGACACCTGGTCTGGCTTTCTTTTACGGTGGAATGGTTCGAACAAAGAGTGTTCTAAATATGATGATGATGTCGATGATTACTATCGGAATCGTAAGTATCTTGTGGGTTATTTATGGATTCGAATTAGCATTTGGTCACAAAGCAGATTCACCTTGGTATGGAGGAATTTCGTTCTCTGGCCTTGGTGGGCAAGTAAATGAATTTACAAATAATGGTGGAATTTATCCAATTCCATTATTAGTTTTTGCTGCATTCCAATTGATGTTTGCAATCATTACTCCGGCACTTATCTCGGGTGCTATTGCAGATCGTACGAAGTTCACTGCATGGGCAGTATTCGTTGCAATCTGGTCAACAATTGTCTATTTCCCAGTTGCACACTGGGTATTCGCATTTGGAAACAAAGTTGGCGACACTGTTACAGGAACTGGTTTCCTCGCAGGTAAAGGTCTTGAAGACTTTGCAGGTGGAACAGCGGTACACATCAATGCAGGAGCTGCCGGCTTAGCACTTGCAATTGTTCTTGGAAAGCGAGTTGGATGGCGCAAAGAGTCAATGCGTCCTCACTCACTCCCACTCGTACTTCTAGGTTCAGGTCTACTTTGGTTTGGCTGGTTCGGTTTCAATGCTGGTTCATCACTTGCAGCAAATGGAATTGCTGGACTTGCATTTATGAACACACAAGTTGCAACAGCTGGAGCACTTATCGGCTGGATACTTGTTGAAAAGATTCGCAACGGCCATCCAACATCACTAGGTGCTGCATCAGGAGCGGTTGCAGGTCTTGTTGCAATTACACCTGCATGTGCATTTGTTGCTCCATGGGCAGCAGTTGTCATCGGATTCATTGCAGGAATTCTCTGCTCGCTTGCAGTAAGCCTGAAATACAAGTTTGGATTCGATGATTCACTCGATGTTGTCGGAGTTCACTTAGTAGGCGGAATCTGGGGATCCCTGTCAATCGGAATCTTTGGTACTCATGTTGTGAATAGCATCGGACTCGATGGACTTCTCTACGGAGGCGGTAGTGCGCTTCTTGTAAAGCAAGCACTCGGTGTTGGCCTAGTTGCTGCTTACTCATTCATAGTCACACTTATTCTCGGTTTCATTATCGAGAAGACCATTGGTTTCCGCGTCGCACGTGATGTTGAAATCGAAGGTATCGATCTAGGCGAACATGCCGAGACTGCATATGAAATGTCTAGCTCATCACGCGGAGGTGCTTTCTAATGAAACTCATTACTGCAATTCTCAAACCATTCAAACTCGATGATGTAAAAAGTGCTCTGCAAGCACATGGCGTAAATGGTATGACTGTTTCAGAGGCAAGTGGGTTCGGGCGACAAAGAGGGCATACAGAGGTTTACCGTGGCGCTGAATACACGGTTGATCTTGTACCCAAAGTAAGGCTGGAGGTGTTAGTCGATGACAGTGATGCATCTTCTGTAGTAGATGTCATTGTCAAAGCTGCATCAACAGGATCAATTGGAGATGGAAAAGTATGGACAACTCCAGTTGATCAAATTGTTCGCGTTCGCACTGGTGAACGTGGAGTGGATGCAATTTAGGGTTCGCCCCTAAAGTTGCACCATGGGAACGCGCGAGCGTAGGTACCGATCGAACGAGAGCGATCGGTACCTCGCTTCGCTTTTTAATGAAGCACTTGCAGTTCTTCCACCTAAAGCTAGACAAGGCGGAATAGCACTTGCTGCAGTAGGTGGTTACGGCAGAGCGGAGCTCTCACCAGGTTCTGACTTAGATATTCTAATTTTGCATAACGATTCATTTAGCGAGAGTGAATTGAGCGAATTCGTCAACAAATTGCTCTATCCAATGTGGGATACAAAAAGTGTTGATCATTCAGTTCGTACAAGAACTCAAACACGAGATGCGGCACATGATGACTTGAAAGTTGCGTTAGGACTTTTAGATATTCGCTTAGTATCTGGAGATGCCGATCTTGTTGCTGCAGTACAAAACGACTCAATCGATTCATGGAGAAAAGAATCACGTAAGAGACTTCCACAACTTCGATTTTCTCTTGAAGAACGACATGAGAGAGCAGGGGAATTAGCGTATTCATTAGAGCCAGATTTGAAAGAAGCTCGCGGTGGATTACGCGACATCAATGCTCTTCGTGCAATCAAGATGAGTGGTGCTGTCGATATTGCACTTGAGCGCATCAGCTGGGCTGAATCCATACTTGCAAGTGTTAGAGAATCGCTCCATGAAGTAACAAAAAAGAATCGTGACCGTCTTCTTTTTCAAGAACAAGATTTAGTTGCTAAAAACTTGGAATACGGGGATGCAGATTTACTCATGAGCGATGTTGCTCGTGCAGCCCGATCTGTTGATTATTTACTCAATTCAACATGGCACCGTATAGATTCCAGAGGCAAAGATGGACTTGGCAGAATTCTTCGCAAGTCGCGTACCACATCTCTCGGTGGCGGAATTAGCGTTGCGCACCAAGAAGTTGTCATCGATGAGTTTGAAGATGTGAATACAGATCCTGTCATTGGACTTCGAGCCGCTGCAAAAGCTGCCCAACTTGGATTACCGTTATCACTAGATACATGCGAACGGCTTTCAGCAATCCTCAAAGAAGGTGGCGCACAATTGCCACAACCATGGCCGCGTGAAGCGCGTGAGAATTTGGTGGCACTTATTGGGGCAGGAAGTGCGATGGTTGATGTTTTTGAGGCGCTAGATCAAGAAGAGATTATTTTTTCTTGGATTCCCGAATGGAACAGTGTGCGCTCGTTACCTCAGCGCAATGTGCTTCATAGGCATACAGTTGATAGACATATGGTGGAAACAGCAGTGAAAGCTGCAGCCCTTACTCGCAATGTCCACCGCCCAGATTTATTACTCGTCGGTGCTCTCTTTCACGACATTGGTAAGGGAACTCAGGAAGATCATTCAGAGCGTGGTGCCCGACTTATCGAACCATTGGCGAAACGATTTGGATTTCCACAAGAAGATATTGAAACACTAAAAATTCTAGTTCTACATCACCTATTACTTTCTGCAACAGCTACTCGCCGCGACTTAGATGATCCGGCAACAATCGCATCAATTCTTGCAGTGATACCTGATTTAGAAACTCTTGAGCTCTTACACGCGCTCAGCATTGCCGATGGTGAAGCAACAGGGCGAGCTGCATGGAGTGAATGGAAAGCAAGTCTTGTCTCTGAATTAGTGAGCCGTGTTCGCAAAGCGATGAGTGGCACAACAATCGCGTCGCAGCCAGATATAAGTGATGAACAGCGAGAGATTGCACAGGCAGGAGTTCTACGCGTTACATTAGAAGAGCGCGATAGTGATTATTCAATTGAAATCATTTCTCCTGATAAGCCAGGACTTCTCTCCATCGTTGCTGGTGTACTAAATCTTGCTCGCCTCGATGTTCGCTCTGCTCGTACTAAATCTCACGGTCCATCAGCTGTTATGAAATGGATTGTTACACCCGACCCACATGCTCCCCCAGTAACAGCCGAGAAATTACATCGCGAAATTGAAGCGGGACTCAAAGATTCAAAAGGAATTGAAGAACGAATCAATGATCGCGCACTTGCATATGCCCAACTTCCAACAATTCCTGTGCCAGCACCAATAGTTGAATCAATAAGAGATGCAGCAACTGATGCAACTGTCTTTGAAGTTCGAAGCCATGATCGTCCGGCGCTGCTCTTTAGAATTGGCGCAGCAGTGACGCAATCTCAGGTAGATATTCGCTCAGCAATTGTTACAACGCTAGGAGCTGAAGCAATCGACACCTTGTACGTCACAGAAATTAGTGGGGGAGCGCTCAGCGATGACCGCGCACGTGAAGTTCGTGAACGTCTGGCGGAAATGCTCAAGTAGGCTCTGCATCTATGTTTGAATCACTAACCACCCGAATCAGCGGAGCATTTTCATCTCTTCGCGGGCGGGGCAAACTATCTGCTAGCGATATCGAAAGCACGTGTGCTGATATTCGATTAGCGCTGCTTGAGGCAGATGTTGCACAAAGCGTGGTGGAGAACTTTGTAACTTTGATTCAAGAAAAATCCCTTGCCGCACTTCCAGAAATGCAATCAGGAACTAATCAGGCAAATGCAATCTTTGAAATCGTCAATAAAGAGCTGATTGAAATTCTGGGAGGGGCAGCCCGCAGAGTTCGCTTTGCTAAAAATCCCCCAACCGTAATTATGTTGGCAGGTCTGCAAGGTGCTGGTAAAACAACTCTTGCGGGAAAGCTTGCAAAGTTTTATGCCGACCAAGGAAACACACCTCTGCTTATTGCCTCCGATCTAGCGCGCCCGAATGCTGTGACTCAATTACAAGTTGTTGGAGAAAGTATTGGCGTTCCAGTATTTGCCCCAGAAGTTGGCAGCGGTGTTGGTGATCCAGTCAAAGTTGCTCGAGATGGAATCGCTTTTGCAAAATCAAAGCAATACAACATGGTCATCGTTGATACTGCAGGTCGTTTAGGCATTGATGAAGAACTGATGAAGCAGGCGCGAGATATTCGCGACGCGGTGCAACCTGATGAAATCTTATTTGTGGTTGATGCAATGATTGGTCAAGATGCAGTGCGAACATCGCAAGCATTTCTCGATGGCGTCGGATTCGATGGCGTAGTGCTCACAAAACTCGATGGTGATGCTCGAGGTGGTGCAGCACTCTCTATTGCATCGCTTACAAAGCGCCCCATCATGTTTGCATCCACTGGTGAAAAACTTGCTGATTTTGATATTTTCTATCCAGATCGCATGGCTTCACAAATACTCGGAATGGGCGATGTTGCAACGCTTGCCGAACAAGCAAAGAAGGCCTTCAATACAGATAGCGCAGAAAGATTAGAGAAGAAGTTTGAAAGCGGAGAAGACTTCACACTCGAAGATTTCCTCGAACAATTAGAAGCAATGTCGAAAATGGGCTCAATGTCGAAGATGCTTTCAATGCTTCCTGGTGCAGGCGCTATGAAAAAACAGATTGATAATTTTGATGAATCAGAGCTTGTGCGCACAAAATCCATCGTTCAATCAATGACACCAATTGAGCGTCGCGATCCCAAAGTTCTCAATGGTGCACGTCGTGCTCGCATTGCATTAGGCAGTGGTCGCAAAGTCTCTGATGTGAATTCATTAGTGGAACGCTTTAGCGCAGCGCAGAAAATGATGAAACAAGTGCGCAACGGTGGAATGCCACAAGGTCTTGGTGGAATGGGAATGCCTGCGATGCCTAAGGCCGCACCAAAGAATGTGCCTCAGAAGAAGAAGTCCAAGTCAGGCAATCCAGCTAAGCGAGCCCTGGAAGAGGGTCAGTAGGCCTCAATTTCGCAATTGTGGGCGGGAATGGCAGAATACGGAACCTGTTGATGGGGCCCTCTACCCCCGACAACATTAGAAATCCGACGTCAGATCTTTTGATTGCGCACCCCGCTGCGATCACTTGGTAGGACACACACTTATAGGAGTACAACTTTCTTGGCTACAAAAATTCGTCTTATGCGTATGGGAAAAATCCGCACACCATTTTTTCGCGTTGTCGTAACAGATTCACGCAAAGCACGTAACGGTCTTTCAATTGAAGAGATTGGTCGCTATGTTCCAGGACAAGAGCCATCGCTTATCGAGATTAACTCTGAGCGCGCTCTTTACTGGCTCGGCACAGGTGCACTTCCAACAGAGGCTGTAGAGGCGTTGTTGAAGATCACTGGAGATTGGCAGAAGCACAAGGGATTGCCTGGAACAGAGGGCACACTCCGCGTTGCAGCTCCACGCGTTGGCAAGAATGTTGCATACGAAGCAGCAGTCAAGCAAGCCATGGATGAACCAAAAGAAGGCGCAACAACTCTTAAGAAGAAAGCACAAGAGAAGTTAGCTGCTAAAGCAAATCCAGTTGTAGAAGAAGAAGTACCAGCAGCAGTAGTTGCCGATGAGACACCAGTTGTTGAAGCAGTAGTTGCTGAAGAAGCACCAGTTGTTGAAGCAGTTGTTGAAGAGACACCTGCTGCTGATGCACCCGTTGCAGAAGCGAGTGCTGAGTAACAATGATGGATGAAGCCCTCGAGCATTTAGTAAAGGGAATCGTCGATAATCCTGAGGATGTCGTTGTGAAAGAGAAGACACATCGTCGCGGTACAACTCTAGAAGTTCGAGTTAACCCTGAAGATATCGGCAAGGTCATTGGTCGCAATGGTCGTACCGCAAAAGCTCTTCGCACTGTTGTTAGTGCGCTCGCAGGTCGCACGATCCGCGTCGATCTCATTGAGACCGACGAAGGTCGCTAACTACAACGATGCGCTTGCTCGTGGGGCGAATAGGTCGCGCTCACGGAATTCTTGGTGAAGCAACGATTGAAGTTCGAACTGATGACCCAGAAACTCGTTTTGCTATTGGTGCGCGCGTTCAAACGGATAAGCATGGCGAACTAAAAATCATCTCGGGCAGAGTTCACAATGGAATTCTGCTCCTTGGTTTTGAAGGTATTACCGATCGCAATGGGATCGAAAAATTCAAAGATACTTTGCTCTATTCCGATGTCGATATTGATGCCGCAAGTGATGAAGAGGATGACTATCACGTTCTCCAACTCATTGGATGTATCGCATATTTGGAAAGCGGCGAGAAATTCGGTGAAGTCACCGATGTAGTCAATCTTCCAGGTCAAGATCTATTGGCAATCACTACCGCTCATGGCGAAACACTTATTCCTTTTGTGCATCAATTAGTTCCAGTTGTAGATATCAAGGCAAAGCGAATGACTGTAATTCCTCCAGATCTCACAGGTGAAGTCATATGAGAATTGATGCAATAACAATTTTTCCTGATTACTTTGCACCGATGCAGCTTTCATTGCTAGGTAAAGCGCAAGGGCAAGGAATTTTGGAAATCAATATTCACGATTTGCGCTCATTTACAACTGATAATCATCACACGGTCGATGACACTCCCTATGGTGGTGGCGCTGGAATGGTGATGTTGCCAGAGGTGTGGGGCCTTGCAATTGATTCTGTAATTGCCGATGAGGCGACACTCATTGTTCTCACCCCTGCAGGAACCCGTTTTACACAAGAGATGGCGTATGAACTAACGAATGCAAAGCAATTGATTTTTGCATGCGGACGTTACGAGGGCATCGATGATCGTGTGCGCCAACATTATTCTGCTGATCAATACAGCGCTCGTGGCATCAAAGTGTTAGAAGTATCAATTGGGGATTATGTATTAGGTGGGGGAGAAGTTGCCTCTATGGTGATGATTGAAGCGATTACTCGACTTTTACCTGGCGTTCTTGGTAATCCCGAATCATTAGTTGAGGAGTCACATATGAGCGAGGGATATCTTGAATATCCAAACTTTACTAAGCCGCAATCATGGAGAGATCTCTCAGTTCCCGAGATATTGCTCAGTGGAAATCATGCGCAGATAGCAAAGTGGCGAGCAACACAAGCAGAATTACGTGCGAAAAAGAATTTATAACTAGCGGGTAACAGCACTTCTACCGTAGCGTTGCCTCATGCCTTCAATTGATCCAAAACTTCAAGAGCGTCTCATCAGAGATCTTGAACCTACTGTCGCAGTTGAATTAGCCCGTCACCTTGAGATTCAAAAAGACTGGTATCCACATGACTATGTTCCATGGTCTGAAGGACGAAACTTTGCAGGTCCGCTCAATGGGGATGCATGGGAAGCAAAAGATTCACGCCTATCTACCGTCGCTCAAGATTCATTAGTTCTAAATTTATTGACTGAAGATAATTTACCTAGCTACCACACTGAAATTGCAATCTCCATGGGACGAGATGGCGCATGGGGAAATTGGATTGAACGTTGGACTGCTGAAGAAAATCGCCACGGAATCGTTATGCGCGATTACCTCATGGCAACTCGTGGAGTAAATCCTTATGAATTAGAAGATTTGCGTATGGCTCACATGTCACAGGGTTATCAAACTCCTTATGACAATGACATGTTGCATACAGTTGCATACGTTTCTTTCCAGGAACTTGCAACGCGTATTTCTCACCGCAATACAGGCAAGATTTCAGATGATCCAATCTGTGAAAATATGTTGCAACGTATCGCTTTGGATGAAAACTTGCACATGATTTTCTATCGCAACCTTCTGGGTAAGGCAATTGATCTCGCTCCAAATGAGGCGATGCGCGCAATTACAGATGTTGTAACAAATTTTGATATGCCTGGAGCTGGAATGCCTGGCTTTGGCCGCAAAGCAGTACAGATCGCTCTGGCTGGTATTTATGACATGCAACAGCACCTCGATGATGTTGTAGCACCAGTTCTTCGAGCATGGAATATCTTTGATCGCGAAGATTTATCAGGTGATGGTCAAGCTGCTCGTGATGAACTTTCAACATGGTTATCAGGTGCAACGGATGAGTCAAATAGATTCAATGAAAAGCGTGAACTTCACTTTGAGCGACTAATTGCGCGAGGGCAGCAGCCAATTAGAATTGCTAAATAAAAATTCGAAAGATACTATTTCGGCTATGACAAAGCGTGCTCTCTTTATCTTGCAAGATTATGTAAGTGATGGCGGGCCAGTCGCAGTTCAATTCAGAAATCGTGGATATGAAATCCAACAATGCGTTGTTGTTGATAAAGAAAATTACAAAACTCCTAACGTCACTGTGAATTGGCCAAACTTTCTAGAGTTCGATGCAATCATTGCACTTGGTGCACCATGGGGCGCATTCGAAGATGAACGTATTGGTAACTGGTTATTGCCTGAAATGAATAAATTATTAGAAGCACATAACGCAGGTATTCCTATTCTTGGAATCTGTTTTGGCGGCCAATTGATGGCTCGAGCACTCGGTGGCACTGTCGCCCGTGGGCCTTATCCAGAACTTGGTTGGCATTCAATCCAAAGTGATGATGAGAGTTTCATTCCAACGGGTCCATGGTTTCAATATCACTGGGATCGATTCACAGTTCCACCTGGGGCAAAAGAGATCGCTCGCACAGATCTATGTCCTCAAGCATTCACATTTGGGCGAACACTCGGAACGCAATTTCACCCAGATGTTGATTCAGAAGTTTTAGATCAATGGCTTGCTATGGAAGGCGGCCCAGATGATCTTGAAGCAGAGGGTGTAGTTATCGCTGACCTGCGCGCAGAGACCAAGTTGGCTGATCCAACTTCAAATCCGCGCAGCCATGCCCTTGTTGATCTATTCCTTGATAAAGTCGCAACCGCACCTATCCAACGTGCTCGAACTATTTCATAAGTAAGAAAGTGAGCCGCTAAAAATGTGCAGACTAATGGGCTATGTGTCACATGAGAAGACCAATTTTGATGCATTAGTGGGGAAAGATTTCAATGAGTTTGTCTCACTCTCCTCAGTACATTGTGATGGGTGGGGTATAGCAACAATTGACCACAATGAGCACAAAGTTAATCTAGATCGCGCACCTGAAACAGCTGTAACGAGTGAAGGCTTTAGCCGTGCACTAGCAAATACATCTACAGATGGTGGGCTTCTACATTTGCGGTGGGCAACAGCAGGCTTACCAATCAGTGAGAATAATACTCATCCATTTGCTTATAAAGATTATTCCTTTATACATAATGGTGGGATTTTTCCGGCAGATGGCTTAGACCCTTTGATTAATCCCAAGTTTATTGAATTCATAGCAGGTACAACAGATAGTGAAAAATACTTCTATCTCCTGCTTACTGAAATAGAAAAGTATGGAATGGTAAAGGGAATATCATCGACAATTAGTCTCATAAAGAAAAATGTAGATTATTCAAGTATCAACGCGATGATAATGAATGAAGATACTTTTGTAGTAGTCAGTGAATTCCAGTCTTCAAAGAAGCCTGAATGGGCACCTGATGATTATTATGAAATCAAATACCGTGCCGATAGTGAAGGTGTCCTCGTTGCCTCAACCGGCTGGAACCAGCCAGGGTGGAAATCCTTAGAAAACCACCATAGTCTTGTTGTCGATCGTTCAACCTTCGAGACCCAGGTTATTACTCACTAACTCTCACGTTACGATGGTGTCATGACACGTACCTACACAGTCGAAACATATGGCTGTCAGATGAACGTGCACGACTCTGAACGAATCGCGGGACTCCTTGATGAGGCTGGATTTATTCCTGTAGCCGATGGAGTACAGGCAGATATTGTAGTTTTCAATACCTGCGCAGTTCGAGAGAACGCGGATAATAAACTCTACGGAAACTTAAGTTTTCTAGCTCCTATCAAGAAACTCAACCCGAAGATGCAAATCGCTGTTGGTGGTTGTCTTGCACAGAAAGATCAAGCAACAATTCTCAAGAAGGCACCCTATGTCGATGTTGTCTTTGGAACACACAATGTTGGCTCACTTCCAGTACTTCTTGAGCGCGCTAGGGTTGAAGAAGAATCACAAATTGAAATTCTTGAATCCCTCGAACATTTTCCGTCAACACTTCCAGCACGTCGCCTCTCTGCTTTCTCCTCATGGGTTTCGGTCTCAGTTGGCTGCAATAACACCTGCACATTTTGTATTGTTCCTACGCTTCGTGGAATTGAAAAAGATCGCCCTGCAGTAGATATTCTCAAAGAGGTGAGAGCCCTAGTTGAACAGGGAGTTATTGAGATAACTCTGCTTGGCCAAAACGTGAATGCCTATGGCGTGGATTTTGGTGACAGGGGAGCGTTCGCAAACTTGATTCGCGAATGCGGAAAGATTGACGGGCTCGAAAGAGTTCGATTTATGTCACCGCACCCACGAGATTTCACTGATGATGT
>JAPLBJ010000002.1 GCA_026392845.1 Actinomycetota bacterium | reverse complement strand
GTATTGCGCGACAAGATTCGTATCGATGGACGTGGATTGCGCGATATTCGTGCGCTATCTGCTGAGGTAGAAGTTATTCCTCGCGTTCACGGTTCTGCAATCTTTGAACGTGGAGAGACTCAGATTCTTGGAATCACAACTCTGAACATGCTCAAGATGGAACAGCAACTAGATACTCTCAATCCAGAAAATCACAAGCGTTATATGCACAACTACAACTTCCCACCATATTCAACTGGTGAAACAGGTCGTGTTGGTACACCAAAGCGTCGCGAAATCGGCCACGGTGCTCTTGCAGAGCGTGCATTGATTCCTGTACTTCCATCACGCGAAGAGTTCCCTTACGCAATCCGTCAGGTCTCTGAAGCACTTGGTTCAAATGGATCAACTTCAATGGGTTCAGTATGTGCATCAACATTGGCAATGCTCAATGCAGGTGTTCCACTACGTGCACCAGTTGCAGGTATCGCAATGGGTCTTATCTCAGATACTGTCGATGGCAAGATTGAATATGTTGCCCTCACAGATATTTTGGGAGCAGAAGATGCATTCGGTGATATGGACTTCAAGGTAGCTGGAACAAAAGACTTTGTTACTGCGCTTCAACTCGATACAAAGCTTGATGGAATCCCAGCATCAGTACTTGCTGGCGCACTTCTCCAAGCGAAAGAGGCGCGTCTCGCAATTCTTGATGTAATGAACGAAGCAATCGATACACCTGATGAGATGAGCCCATTTGCTCCTCGCATCATCTCTGTAAAGATTCCAGTCGATCAAATCGGTGCAGTAATCGGACCTAAGGGAAAGATTATTAATCAGATTCAAGATGAGACTGGCGCTGAAATTTCTATCGAAGATGATGGAACTATCTATATTGGTGCAACTGATGGCCCATCGGCTGAGGCTGCACGTGCACAGATCAATGCAGAAGTGATGAAGGTCTGCGACAAGATTCAAGTTGATATCTGTGAGATTGACACTAAGGGCAAGATTTCATTGGTTCCAGTTCTTGAAGATGGCACCTTTCCTGCAGCAGGAGAATAAATAATTGAGAGCTCGTCGCACAGTTTTAACTAGCGGTCTGCGTATCGTTACTGAAGAAGTTTCTTCGGTACGCAGCGCCGCGATTGGTATCTGGGTCAATGTTGGTTCACGTGATGAAACCCCGGCAACTGCTGGGGCTTCTCATTTTCTAGAACATTTATTGTTCAAAGGAACAACACGTCGCAACGCTCTAGAGATTTCTTCAGCCATCGAATCTGTTGGTGGCGAGATGAATGCATTTACACGCAAGGAATACACCTGCTTTTATGCACGCGTTATTGATACAGATTTACCTATGGCAGTCGATGTAGTTTCCGATCTCATCACATCCTCCATCATTACAGCCCTCGACGTTGATGCAGAGCGCAAAGTAGTTCTAGAAGAAATTGCAATGAGAGATGATGATCCCAGTGATCTCGTGCATGATCTCTATGCCGAAACTTATTATGGCGATACAGCCCTTGGACGTCCCATACTCGGCACAATCAAATCAATGAACAATATGACGCGAGCAAGCGTTTTCAACTATTACAAGAAAAAGTATCTCCCTCAAGATATCGTTGTATCTGTTGCTGGAAATATCAGGCATAAGCGCGTAGTTGCGATGGTTGAAGAAGCACTCTCACGAGATAACTTCTTAGATGTTCAAGGTGCACCAGTTGTACGAAAGAACACACCAATCAAACGTACGAAACAAGGAAGTGTTGGCCTTATTCATCGCCCTAGTGAACAAGCACATATGTTCTATGGCATGGAAGGCGTAACACGTTCTGATAATCGCCGCTTTGCAATGGGAGTCCTCTCTGCAGCACTTGGTGGTGGAATGTCATCACGACTATTCCAAGAGATTCGTGAAAAGCGTGGTCTTGCATATTCTGTCTATGCATACACGCAACAATTTGCAGGCTCTGGTCAGATCGGTTTTTATGCCGGATGTAATCCATCTAAGGCAATTGAAGTAGTTGAAATTATTCGCGAAGTCCTAGCCGATGTTGCTAATAATGGAATGAGCCATGAAGAGATTGAACGCGCAAAGGGCGCTGTTCGCGGCTCACTAGTTTTGAGCCAAGAAGATTCGGGTGCGCGCATGAGTCGAATCGGTAAGAGCGAAATTGTCTACGGCGCAATAATGAGTTTCGATGAGATTCTTACCTCAGTCGCACGCGTAAATGAGGCAGACATCAAAGCAATTGCCAGCGAGTATCTGACTAAAACGCCTACTCTTGCACTTGTAGGACCATTCAAGAGTGAGTCAAAGTTTGAGAAAGTTTTGGCGAAAGGAGCGCAATAATGATTAAAGTTGGAGTCCTTGGCGCTCGGGGTCGTATGGGCGCTGAAGTTGTACGCGCAATCAGTGAAGCTACCGATTGTGAATTAGTTGCAGCCTTAGATCTTGGTGATTCACTTGATGCGCTCCTCACAAATAAGGCAGAAGTTGTTGTTGATTTCACAACTCCGGATAGCGTCATGGCAAATCTTGAATTCTTGATTTCAAATGGTATTCACGGCGTCGTAGGTACAACAGGTTTTGATGATGCACGTATTGCACATGTGAAGAAATTATTGGCAGCGCATCCAAAAGTTGGCCTTCTCATTGCTCCAAATTTTGCTATAGGCGCAGTACTGATGATGGAGTTTGCGCAAAAAGCAGCGCGATATTTTGAATCAGCAGAAATTATCGAGTTACACCACCCAGAAAAAGTTGACGCGCCTAGTGGTACTGCTGCGCGCACTGCTGAATTGATGACTCAAGCTCGCAAAGATGCAGGCCTTGGCCCCATGCCAGATGCAACAAAGAGTGCTCTCGATGGCGCTCGTGGAAGCAAAGTAGGAGATATTCCAGTGCACTCAATACGTGCTCGTGGTCTAGTTGCACATCAAGAAGTAATTTTAGGTGGACTCGGTGAGACTCTGACAATTCGTCATGATTCACTCGACCGCGCAGGCTTTATGCCAGGAGTACTTCTTGGAGTTAGAAAAGTATCAACACATCCTGGCCTAACACATGGCCTTGATAAATTTATGTAGAGGGGTAAAAAAATGAGTAAAGATCAAATCACACTATATGGAGCTGACTGGTGTGGAGATTGCCGTCGCTCAAAGAGATTGCTAGCAGAACTCAATGTTGAATACACGCTTGTTGATGTAGAACATGATTTGAGTGCTGCAGATAAAGTCAAAGAAATCAATGGGGGAGCGCAATCCATTCCTGTCATTGTTTTCCCTGATGGAACTCACCTCACTGAGCCATCCGATAATGATTTGAAAGCTAAGTTACAAGCCCTCAAAATTATCTAGAACCAGTTATAGATCGCTGCTGATGTTATTGCGGCAGAGAGAACTACAACCGGAAATGGTGCTTTGAGAAATAGTGCGATAACTGCAACTCCGACGCCTGCAAGCCTGTGATCAATCACCAACGAACTTTTCTCTGTAAGGGTTTGCGCGCCTACAAGTGCGCTGAGCAGGGCAATAGGAATAAGTGCATTGATGCGTTGAATCTTTGGATTAGTTAGAAAACGCTCGGGTATGGAGTGCCCAGAAT
>JAPLBJ010000030.1 GCA_026392845.1 Actinomycetota bacterium | reverse complement strand
ACGAGTAATTCTTGACTTGAAGAGCAGCAAGAATGAATTGCTCGACGTAGTAAATACCACCACGAATCAAGGCGAACTCCAAGGTCATATATCGGGAGTTATTATGGCTCTGAATTTGCTCACAAAGGATGAAGACACATTTTTGTCCAGCAGAGATCCTTCAGGAATTATCAATAATGCGAATACACTTCTATCTAATGCAATCGCAGAGATTCAAAATCTTAGTGTTAAAGATTTGCTGAATTGAGGTTTGTCAGCATGGTACGGCTGAATTCGGCTTTGAAAAGAATCAAGAATGACGTCTCTCCGTATACGGCATTTATTCAGGACAAGTTAGTTACATGGACTGCATTTTGGAGCACGATTCCTGTCTCGGTTATTACAGCTGTGCTATTCATAAATCCTGACAAATCTAATACTGAAGGCCTGCTCACGTGGACTGCAATAGGACTTTTATCGCACGCTTCCATGGCTCCCTTCGTTCATCACTTGAATAAAAACGGATCCCGACGAACACATTTTCTAATGGCATTCTTTCTTGGAGCGCTACGTGGGGTTGTTCCGCTTCCGCTAATTCTTTGACATCAGGATCCACGGAAACAACTGATATTGATGACTCTGAACGTCAAGATGCAATTGCTCGATTAGGCAAACTTTTAGAAGATTCTATTTCCCAAGAATCTGATGGATTAACCCTTCGTCAACAAGCACAAGCCATTGACCGTGTCATTGCAAAAAATATACGTCCGAAGAGCTCTCAACGATGGAAAACGGCAGAACTCGTATGGCCGCAAATTCACCCCTGGCGAGTTATCAAAAATTCTTTTTTTGAAACAAAGTCTCCAGTTATGGTTGTTATCATAATGATATTGCCACTTTCAATTCTTGGCGGATTTTCGAGAGCATCATTATTCAACGCATTATTACTACAAATTTTTGCGATTTTAATGATCTTTCTAATCTGCGATTTTGCAGACAGAATTACTTATAAGTTCAATCAAGGAATCGGTTTCAATAATTTGTTGTATCTTGTTCTCTATATTTTTCTTCAATCGCCAATAATTTACTATTCAAACTATTTACTCAATCTTTCTTCTTATCCTTCTTTACAGAATATGGTGCAAATCCAAGTCGGTACAATGGCAGTCGCTATCGCTCTGGTAGTAACTGGAACGATGATTTTATCTGTCTATAATTCGCGCGAAGAAGCATTGATTCAACTTCGTAAATTCTTACCAGAAGATAAGCTCCAAGATATTCTCGCTGCTGGTCAAATCTCCAATGAACAATCTGATTATGCACAATATCTACATGCTGAAGTGCAGTCACAATTGACTGCTAGCAAGCTTTTACTTCTCAAGGCAGCAGAATCCGATTTCACTGCAATGTCGACCGAAACTACTCGTCAAGTCTTAGCGCGTTTAGAATTACTAAAGACTCCTTATGAGAAAAAAGTTGCGCGGATTCCCAAGGTTCGGCTCGAAGAATTGACTCAAACTTGGCGAGGCCTGACCAGAATCAAGATGGATTTACCTCCTGAGCTAGAAACTGTTTCAAAAAATGGAGAGATTATTTCTCAACTCATTGAAGAATCCGTCATCAATGCAATTCGCCATGGAAAAGCAAAGAATGTAAAGGTAACTGTTTGGATCGAGGGCGATGTTTGCAAGATTGAAGTTCAAGATGATGGAAAACTCAAATCTACAAAGAAGTCAGGCTTAGGTTCAACTTTGTTCCAGGTCTTTGCACCTGATTGGAAATTGAAAACAAACGACGCTGGCACCCTGGCCACAATGTCTACTCCGTTTTAGAAGAAGAGTTACGCGATACCAATTACGTCAACAACGAAAACTAAAGTCTCGTTTGGTCCAATTGCGCCACCGGCACCCTGTGCTCCATAACCAAGGTCTGGCGGAATAACTAGCAAACGTCTTCCGCCAACTTTCATTCCCGGAATACCTTGCTGCCAACCGGCAATGACATTGGCTAATGGGAATGTTGCAGGTGATCCGCCATCCCATGAAGATTCAACAACTTCACCTTTTGACCATGTGAGCAATGTGTAATGAACAGTCATTGTTGACGAAGCAACAGCTTCTGAGCCAGTACCTTCAATGATGTCTTCCGTTACAAGTGTTGTAGGAGGCGCACCCTCTGGCTTAGAAATTGTTGGCTTCGCTCCAGCATTAGCTGAAACTGTTGGCAATCCCGAATTTGTGCTTGATTCTGTACTTGTTGCCACTGTAGATCCTCCACATGCTGTAAGTGATATCGCGCTTGTCACAATAATGATCGAAAGTAAGAATTTTTTCATGGGCATACCTTACAGGGTGCTAACTATTTACCAACTTTTAGTGGGTGCTTGTAATGGGTTATCTATCCAACAGAACTCCCCATTTACATCATCACTTGCAGCAGAGATAAGTTTTAATACTAAATCAACAGCCTTTTGCGGATCATCACCACCGGTTTCTTCCACCCAGTCAACCCAGTTCTTATAGTTGATTGCAACATCGCCTACATCTTCGACCTTATTCTTGATATCGCCCCACATTTCAGTCTTTACATCTCCAGGATGAATCACATTTGCAGTTACTCCAGTCCCTTTTAATTCAGATGCGAGGTGGCGTGTAAGTTGATTGAGGGCAACCTTCGCAGTTCCATAAGCACTATTGATTGGTCCTGGTTCGTGAAGGGATGCAGCAGAACTGACGTTAATTATCCTGCCCCATTTGTTTGTGAGCATGCCGGGCAAGAATTTATTGATGAGAAAATATGGTGCAACTGCATCAATCATTATTGTCTGGGCCCACTCGTGAGGATCACATTCATGCATCAGCGCAATTGGACCGAATACACCTGCTGCATTTACCAAAATATCAATATGCCCAAAATCTTTCAAAACTCGATTGGCTAATTTACTTACATATTCGAGATCCGATATGTCACCTTCGATATTGGTAAATCGTGAATCACTCTCAGAGAGATTGCGTGATACAGCAATTACTTGATAGCCCTGATCGCATAGCCCTGTTGCAATCTTTTTGCCAATCCCCCGGCTAGCTCCGGTAACAAGTGCTCTTTTCATTTTTCCACTTCTTTCCAATGTGGAGGTATAGAGGATTCTGTTGCAATTGCTGCGGCGGACCACTTCGATCCAACTAGAAGTGCTTCCCCGTCAACTTTTTCTCCTCGGGCAATTACTGAAACATAACCAGCAAGAAACGCGTCCCCTGCACCTGTTGTATCAACAATATTTGTTGCAACACTAGGTTGATGAATATGACTTCCTTGCATGTATTCATCTGCACCATCTTTACCATTTGTTAGTGCAATGCGCGGAATTCGTGCAAATAATTCAGAATTGACTTCTATATTCGTGATATCACTTCGTGAACCAATGGCAATATCGGCAGAGATATCTAGAGCTAGTGCTTCTGCGCCAACAACAGTGATGCACCTTTTCTCTTTCGCGAGTGCTAAATCTTGGGCGAAATGCTCACGCCACAATAAGAAAACAACGATATCTCCTGGTCGCAGATCAACACCTTTGAGTGTTACTTGATCTAAACGATCTGGGCTAATTCCCAATATGGTTCTTTCACCTTTTTCGTCAACAAAAATTAGTACATGTGAAGGAGGACCTTCGAGGGCTGTGATTGAAAGATGTTTGAGTTCGCTCTTTTCTAGAGTCATACGCAATTGCGCACTGAGGTGTTCATTGCCGAGATAGCCGACAAATCCTGTTTCAGTTCCTGTTGTTGCAAGTGCGATTGCTGCATTTGCTGCAGTGCCCCCTGGACGTTCAATTGTTTGAATTGCTTGAACAAACTTTCCGGGTTTTGGCATAGACGGAAGATAAATAACGGTATCCCATGCAATTGGACCAACTATCCAGACGCGACTGCTCATTTATTTCTCCTTGCGCAAAGAATCTCAACAGCTTCACCCATTGTAGGAATTTCTTCCCATGCAATATCAGCTAACCATTCAATACTTTCAAATTCTGCGGTAGTTCCCTTGCGCGCAGTGATAAGTGCACCTGATAACGCTGCGACAGTATCTGTATCTCCCCCTAATTCACATGCTCGAACATATGCCTGTGCCGCTGATGTGCAATTACCCACAACGTAAATCACTGCTGAAAGTGTTTCAATCGGATCAAGTGAGACACCTTTCTCTCTCTTTACCCACTGTGGAATCCTTGTACCTACTAATGTTTCGATTGAATTCTTATCTCCATTTTCTATTGCATCAGAAAATAAAGCGGCCGCTAATTGAGCACAAGTAACCGCACTTTCAAATGTGTGAGTTGTACTTGCTAGCGCTCTGATCCATTCATCTCGTTCTAAATTTTCCCCAGCGCTAAATGCCATTCCACTCAAAGCACACCTCATCATGGCTCCATTGGTCATTCCCACTAAATGAGTTTCGTGAGCGTTTACCTCTAGACCTAGTGCTGCTTTTGTCGTCGGACCGAGCCCACGCAAATGTGGAAGTGCTGCCCGTAATTCACTCAAGAATTTTTGTGATGCTTGCTCTGGAGAATCCTGCGAGAGCGTAAGAACAGTAAGCAGAGTGAGCATCGTGTCATCACTAACTCCCCCATATGGCCAACCTTGTTTTTCCAAAAGAATGTTCTCAACCGGAGTGATTGGAATTTCCAAAAATTCATGAGCAACTCCAAATGCATCTCCCGCGGCGTATGCACGAAAAACAGACGTTACTCGTGAAACTAAATCTAGAGACATTCTATTTTTGGATCATCGCTCGGTAACTATGAGCACTTTGCTTTGGAGTGCGCTTCATTGTCTCGAGATCTACAAATACGATTCCGAAGCGCTTTGAGAAACCAAATGACCATTCAAAATTATCGAGAAGGGACCAGACGTAATATCCAACTAAATTAACACCTTCACTGCGTGCTCGTACTGCCGCACTTATATAAAGAGATAAATACTCTTCACGCTTATCGTCGTGAATTTCTCCATCTGTTCCAGGTTCATTGTTATAACAAGCACCATTTTCTGTAATCAGAATTGGAATCTGTGGGAACATGTTGTTGATGTAATGAAGAGTCTTATTGAAGCCATCTGGAGTCCATGACCACCCAATATCTGTGACCTCATTTCCAAATAGCGCACCGTCAATGGCTTTCGTTCCTGGATGAACATCTATTCCAGTATCGGCGGCTTTGAATACTCCCGCTTGGTAATAATTTAGGCCAACCCAATCGCGTCCATTGGATGTATCGGCAATCTCTTTTTCATCAGGTCGAATTCCTGTGAGTTCTTCAAATATGTCGAGAATATCAACCGGATACTTACCTTGCAGCATTCCTTGTAACCACCAGCGATTTACTAATCCATCTACCGTTTGCAAATCCTTTTGCGCTTGTGGCGATGATTCTCCGAGCAGAATTTGGTCTCCAAGATTGAGAACTACACCAACTTTTGCTTTAGGGGCTTTTCTCTTGATTGCAGCAGATGCAAGTGCATGAGCGCGCACGAGTTGGTGAGCAACTTTTACAGTTGTTGGTAGATCTTTAATTCCAGGTGCGTGAACTCCAATGGTGTTACCCAAATACGTTGTGCACCATGGTTCATTGAAAGTCGCCCAATATGTAATGCGATCAGCAAAACGCTCTGCCATTTTTTCTGCATACGCAACGAATTTATCTACGACAACTGGGTTAGCCCATCCCCCAATGGTTTGGAGCTCACTTGGTAAATCCCAGTGATAAAGCGTTGCATTAGGAATAATTCCACGGGCAAGAAGTCCATCAACTAAGCGGTCATAAAACTGCATTCCTTTTTCGCTGAATTCACCTGATCCAGTTGGCTGAACTCGTGGCCAAGAAAATGAGAATCTGTAAGTATCAAGGTTCATCCATTTGATTAGATCTAAATCTTCTTCTAAGTGAGTTAGGTGTTCTACACCAACACAATCTTTTGTTCCATCACTAATTGCTCCAGGGACATCGCACAAGTCATCCCAGATACAACGACCGCGATCACCGGATGCGTAACCACCTTCAATTTGAAAAGACGCGGTTGCAGCGCCCCACATGAAACCTTGCGGGAGCGAACTTAGATTTACTTCACTGAGTTTTTTCATTTTTTCCTCTTTCATTCTCGTTATTATCTAAAGATCTTGCCTGGGTTGAGAATACCGTTTGGGTCAAGTGTTGCTTTTATTGATTTCATAACGTTGACTGCGCTTTGACCAGTCTCAACTACTAAGTCATCAATCTTTCCAGCGCCAATTCCGTGCTCGCCGGTACATGTTCCACCCATTGCGATTATTTTCGCTGTAATTTCATGAGTAAGTTTTTGAACTTCAGTGAGTTCTTCTGGTTTTGCTGGATCTGTAACTACGAAACAGTGGAAGTTTCCATCTGCGACGTGACCAAGAATTGAATATGGAAAGGGCGAACCACCTAATACTTTATCTGCGACTGCAACTGCTTCAGCTAATTTTGAAAGCGGAACTGCTGCATCCGTACTGACTGCGCGCTTTCCAGGGTTAGCCGCAATATTTGCCCAGTATGCATTGTGGCGTGCTTGCCATAATTTGCGACGAGCACCTTCCTCAGATGTCCATTCAAACTCTGAGCCACCAAATTCTTCAACGATTTCTTTTACCGCTTGGGCATCTTCTTCAACACCGCGTGGGCTGCCATGGAATTCAAATAATAAAGTTGGCGCTTCCGTAAGGCTCAAACCATCATGCAAATTTACATTTTTGATGCACTGCGCATCGAGGAACTCACATCGCGCTATTGCAATTCCCATGCGCACAATCGCTGATGCTGCAGCGACTCCTTCGGCAAGTGTTGGAAAACGCACTACTGCCGCTGCCATTTTTTCAGGAATTCCAAATGTACGAAGTGTTACTTCGGTAATAACAGCAAGTGTTCCCTCGGATCCAACAATCAAACGAGTGAGGTCATAACCTGCTGATAATTTTCTAGTTTCACGACCCGTATGAATGACTGTGCCATCGGCAAGTACTGCAGTAAGTGCTAAAACATTTTCGCGCATAGAGCCGTAGCGAACAGTTGTTGTTCCGGCGGCCCCAGTTGATGCCATGCCACCAAGTGTTGCATCAGCACCTGGATCAACAGAGAAGAAAAGTCCATCACGACTCAAGCGTTCATTAAGTGCCATGCGGTGTACACCGGCTTCAACGCGAACTAATAAATCATCTGGGCGAATCTCAAGAATTGCGTTCATGTTTGTTAGATCAAGACTGACTCCCCCAAAGAATGGGAGAACATGTCCTTCAAGTGAAGTTCCTGCACCAAATGCAACAACTGGAATTTTTTGCTCGTTGCAGTATGCAAGGACTTTTGAAACTTCTTGCGTACTACTTGCCATTACAACAGCCGATGGCCTAACTGGAGGAAATGCTGATTCGTCGCGACCATGCTGGTCGAGCACGGATTCATTTGTTGATACTTGGCCAGAGACCAGTGTTTTTAGATGTGCTACTTGATCAGAGGTGAGATCAACTCTTTTTTGAATCATTGCCAGCTTCAATTTCATTGATGAGCTTGAAATCTCCACCGCCAAGTTGACCTTGTGCACTATAAATCTCGAGCTTTGCGCGAGTATCTGCAATATCTAGGTTTCGCATAGTCAACTGGCCGATGCGATCAACGGGACCAAAAGCTGCATCCTGAGTACGTTCCATTGAAAGTTTTTCAGGGTGATAACTCAGCGCAGGTCCTGTTGTATTAATAATCGAATAGTCATCTCCGCGACGCAGACGCAATGTAACTTCACCTGTAATAACGGATGCAACCCAACGTTGCAAAGATTCACGAAGCATGAGTGATTGAGGATCTAACCAGCGTCCTTCGTACAAAAGACGGCCAAGGCGGCGACCTTCGGCGTGGTAATTGGCAATGGTGTCCTCATTATGAATTGCACTCATCAAGCGTTCGTAAGCAATAAATAGAAGCGCCATTCCTGGAGCTTCATATATTCCACGACTCTTTGCTTCAATAATTCTGTTTTCAATCTGATCAGTCATTCCAAGACCATGGCGACCACCGATTGCATTTGCCTCTTTCATGAGTGCAACAACATCAGTAAAACTCTTGCCATTGATTGCAACTGGGCGACCTTGAACGAATTGAATTTTTACATCTTCAGATTTGATTGCAACAGATTCATCCCAGAAGCGCACGCCCATAATCGGTTCAACGAGTTCAACAGAAGTATCTAAATCTTCTAAACGCTTAGCCTCATGAGTTGCACCTAAAATATTTGCATCCGTTGAGTATGCCTTTTCGGTGCTGTCACGGTACGGGAATTTGCGTGCAACTAACCATTCAGACATCTCTTTGCGTCCGCCAAGTTCATTGACGAAATCAGCATCAAGCCATGGCTTATAAATTCTTAGCTTTGGATTAGCAAGTAATCCGTAGCGATAGAAACGCTCGATATCATTTCCTTTATAAGTAGATCCATCGCCCCAAATATCAACGTTATCGCTCAACATTGCGCGCACAAGAAGTGTTCCAGTTACTGCGCGACCAAGTGGAGTTGTATTGAAATATTGTTTTCCGCCAGAGCGAATATGAAAAGCACCGCAAGCAATTGCTGCTAGACCTTCTTCAACGATAGAACTCTTGCAATCTACGAGACGTGAAATTTCTGCGCCATATTGCTTGGCACGCCCTGGAACAGAATCAATATCTGGTTCGTCATATTGACCAAGATCTGCTGTGTATGTGCAAGGGACTGCACCTTTTTCGCGCATCCATGCAACAGCTACTGATGTATCAAGACCACCAGAGAAAGCGATACCTACTTTTTCTCCAACTGGAAGAGATGCGAGGACCTTAGACATGCGCCTTAGTCTAACGGAGGACGAGAGAGAACTCCGCGGGCACCTACCAGATGAGATGCCCCTGCTGACCACGGAATCAAGACTGCATCTCCCCGTTTTACCGCAATAGTTGGTGCATTTTCGAATTGAATCTCACCAGTGCCTTCAAGGACCAAAAGGATTCCAAATCCTGCATCAATACTGCTCGAATCTCCTGTGAGCATATGCGCTCTAAAGAAACTATCTGCAGCGCTTGTGAAAAGTGATTGCGTGGATTGTGCCGATAAACCACCACGTGTGACTAACTCTGCAATACGAGATGCTCCAAGTGGTTGATAATCCAGAGCATCTAGAACAGTGTCGAAACCTAAACCAAGATGGCCATCTACTTCACCATCTACATCAAAACCTTCCCATTCAAGTAAAACAGATAAATCTGTTGGCTCTTGAAGTTCTAAAACAAATATTCCTTCATCAATTGCATGCGGTGTTCCTGCAGGAACCAGAATTGCATCTCCTACAGATACTTCAATTCGAGTCAGTGATTCAATAAGTGCGCGCGAATCTCGAGCCTTAATCATTGATTGCACATCACTTTTTGTATGAACTTGATCAAAGCCAAGTCCTACCCCGCTACCAGCTGGTGCTTCCAGAATAATCCATGCCTCAGTTTTGCCGTGATCGAGTGCTAAATGTTGCTTTGCAAATTTCTTATTGGGATGAAAGTGAACAGGAAGGCGCTGCGCAGGATCTAGTAATTTCACAAGAACTTCAGTGCTTACTCCAAATTTTTCACAGTGAACTGCGCCAAGCCATGCATGTGGCTCACGAGCAATTGCATCTCGAAGTAGTTCACCATTAGTCAGTTTTGAAAGTCCGTTTACGCTTTCACCGAATCGTGTAGTTACAGAACCAATCCATTCCTCTGGTCGCATTGGACCACCTGGGCCATTGCGCAACTTTCCAATGCGGTCACCACCACGATAGAAATGATCAAACTGATTAGAAGGTAGAAGCTCTGGTTGTGCCATTGATCTATTTCCTTACGTCAAAGATGAGAATGGAACTTTTTGCGGTTGAGCAACCGTGCTCTTCATTGTGATTCTTTGATCACCTTTGGCAGATTTGAGGATCGATTCCATAATTTCTAGTACATGGAATGCAAGGTCTCCAGATGCACGATGTAGTTCGTTTTTATCAATAGCAATAGCCATATCTGCAAGGCCGAAACCACGTCCTGCTTCCTTGTATCCCGCTGATGCTGATGCAACGTTCCACTCACGGTTTTCGGATGTGTAAATCTGAACTTCATCACTAAACATATTTGGATCTGGTACTGAAATAGTTCCTTCAGTTCCGTAAACCTCAATCCGTGGGAGTCGCGCAGCCCATACTTCGAAACTCATCATGATTGTTGATGTAACACCAGATGCGTGTTCAAGTAGTGCTGAAATATGAGTTTCAACTTCAACTTTTAGTTCTGTTCCAGCAAGATCACCAGTTCCAACACTTCGCTTTCGATCAGAGCGAGTTGAGCTTCCAATGACGCTAACAACTGGACCAAGCAGAGTAATAAGGGCCGTTAGGTAATAAGGACCCATATCAAATAGCGGCCCAGCACCTGGCAAGTAATAAAATTGTGGTGCTGGATGCCAAAGTTCATGACCTGGCGCAGACCAAAATGCACTTGCAGCAAGTGGCTTTCCAATTTTTCCTGAATCTAATAAATCACGCGATGTTTGAATACCAGTACCTAAAACAGTATCTGGTGCACTACCAATGCGAAGTCCAGAACTCTTTGCAAGTTCCATCATTGGTTTTGCTTCTTCCACTGTGAGTGCAAGTGGCTTCTCGCCAAATACATGCTTTCCAGCAGTCAATGCTTTCATTGCAATAACTGCGTGAGCACCAGGAGTGGTGAGATTGAGAATTACATCAATATCTTTTGATGCAAGGAGCTCATCAACACTTCTAGATTCAACACCAGATTTAGCAGCAACTTCTGCAGCACGAGCCGTGTCGAGATCTGCAAGTGCGATTAGTTTGAGCGATGGCAGTGTGGGAATATGTGTGAGGTACTGCGTACTGATATTTCCAACACCAATAATTCCTACTCTTAGCGGGATGCCCACAACAAACCTCTTTCAATGAGTGCCTTTACATTTGGATCTTGCACAATCTTGAGGTTATGTCCTGGTGTACAGATAAAGATTTTTCCCTTGCCCCAATTACGAGTCCAGACTGCAGGAGATGTAACCTCACGATTCCAGGGATCCCAGGCGCGAACCTTTTGGGTTGTTGTTGCCAAAACATCAATGTATTCATCTGAGAGTACCCAGTACTGCTCGGTTACTAAATCAAAGTCTTTCATTCCCTTTGTAATTGGGTGATTAGCCGCTTCGGGCAAAAAATTGATTGTGTACGGCATGTAATTATCTTCTTGCTCGCCCTTTTGTTCATCAGGGTGCTTACCTGGATGGCACGCGAATTGTCCGCCAACAAGGTGCAAGTAATCTGAATTATTGCGATATGAATCAGCTATTCCGCCATGCCATCCTGCAAAACCTGTTCCCTTTTCAATTGCAGCACGAAGTCCAAAGATCGGAAGAGCACACGTCTAGGGAAAGAGTGT
>JAPLBJ010000071.1 GCA_026392845.1 Actinomycetota bacterium | reverse complement strand
GGCGCTTCACCATTCTTTGCTCTCGCCATATATCAATAATGGTTTATTGCACCCGAGTGAAGTTATCAGTGCTGCTATGAAGGCATATAAGAAAGGTGATGTCCCGATTGAATCTGCTGAAGGATTTATTCGCCAGATCATCGGGTGGCGCGAATATGTCAATGGAATGTATTGGTTTCTCGGCCCTGACTATCGCGAGAATAACCAACTCAAGGCCAATCGCCCGCTACTTCCTTTGTTTAGCGACCCTAGTAAAACTTCGATGAACTGTATAAAGCAAAGCGTTACTGATATCAATGAGCGGGCTTGGGTTCATCATATTCCGCGTTTGATGTTGCTATCAAATCTTGCATTAGTAACAGGGACTAACCCGCAAGAATTTCTGGATTGGATGCGTGAAGTGTTTATCGATGCAAGTGAATGGGTAATGGTTCCCAACGTTATTGGAATGGGTGTACATGCCGACGGCGGCAAGATGATGACTAAGCCTTATGCAGCAGGTGGCGCTTACATTTCGCGAATGAGTAACTATTGCAAGGGTTGTGTCTACAATCCAAAGCTGCGCGTCGGTGAGAGCGCATGTCCCTTTACAACTCTTTATTGGGATTTCCTTGATCGCCATAAAGAGACTTTTTCTAAGAACCATCGAATGAGCCAACAGGTATTCGGCTTAAACCGTTTATCTGATCTACCTGAATTGAAGGTACGCGCACAAGAAGTATTGAAGGGTCTAGAGGCAGGAAAGATCTAGATTGAAACGTGATGGAGCATTAAGTATTCTTACCTTTATGAAACTGCGAAGAGTTCTTATTCCAGCGCTATTAGCACTCCTGGTCACATCCTTTATTCCACAAGTTGCAGATGCAGCCAAAGCCCCCAAGGCCAAGGCTAAGAAATATAGCGTCACGATGAAGAAGGCCTACTTACCTGCAGCTCCAAATAAAGGTACCGATGATTACCGATGCTTTTTACTTGATCCAAAAATTAGTGCAGATTCAATTATTCGAAGTATTGAATTTATCCCACAGCGTAAAAATTATGTTCACCACGCAATTATTTTTCGTGTAACCGAAGCTGATATTGCTGAGGCTCTTACAGCAGATAAAAGTGGAATTGGATGGCCATGTTTTGGTGGAACAGGACTTGGCGGAATGCTTTCATCATTTATTTCTTCCCCATGGCTAAGTTCATGGGCACCTGGTCGCGGCAAAGATATTTCACCTGCTGGTTACGGAACTCCGATCAAAAAAGGTGAGCGTATTGTTCTACAAGTTCACTACAACTTACTGGCCGCATCAGGTGGAGTACTTGAAACAGATCAATCAAAAATTCTCATAGATGCAATTCCGGCTAAGGGTGCCACGATCAAGGAATTAGGTATTGAACTCTTCCCTGCCCCTGTTGAATTAGCGTGTCCACCCGATGTCACAGGCCCACTATGTGATCGCGACCAATCACTCATTGATCTTGCAACGCGAACAACAACAAAGAGCGCTCTTGATTCTGTCGGCATCAATGCTTTGTGTCGACAAAATCCCTATAAGCCGATTCCTTCTCTGGTCTCTCGTTGCGACAAGGTTATGCGATCAAGTTTCAACATCATTGCTGCAGGACCACATATGCATTTACTTGGGCGCTCCCTCAAGCTAACTCTCAATCCTGGGACTTCGACTGAGCAAACGATTCTCGATGTCACTAATTACAATTTTGATGATCAATCTTCAACTCTTCTCAAGAGCCCTATTGCAGTAAAACCTGGCGACACAATTCGTATTGAATGCACATTTGACCCTACTTTGAGACAGAAAATACCTCAACTAAAAGATCTTGAACCTCGATATGTCACATGGGGTGAAGGATCTTCAGATGAGATGTGTCTTGGGATAGTTTCAACTTCTAAGTAAGCGAGACAAAATCTTTACAGGAACTGAATTTCTGTTGCTTGCAACCCATTTATAGGCAAAGCGGCCAAGCGGACCTGAAAGTGTAATAAGAGTGGAGAGAATTCTATTTCCACGATGATTGAGTAAGAGTGCTACGCCCCGGGCACCGCCAAACTGACCTTGATCAGTAATAACAAAAACCTGGTGTGAACATTGCTCTTTACTCAAGCCAAACCGAGTGAGTTGACCTGTATGAAAATCAATAGGGGAAATAACTAGTTTCTTGCTGACCCAAGCAATTGAATTTATGCACAATTGACACTGACCATCATAGATAACAAAGATTTCACTCACTTCGATAATTAGCGAGAAAAAAAGTGATTAGTTCTTGGTTACAAATTCTGATGCGTGTGGAAAGCCATTTGCTTCAAGCTTTTCAGCGAGATCAGCCTTGACAGCCTTGACGACCTTATGTGTTCCATCGCAGTTCTTCTCTTCATCTCTGGTGTAACCGCAAGTGCAAGCGCCCATGATTTCCTCTTTCTCTTGAAATGTTTAGGTAATCGTATCGGAAGCAAAGCGGCTAAGCAGAAGTTACTTAGCTAGTGGGCCAAGAAGATAATTTGCAAGGGTGCTAATTGGTGTGCTTCGACCGGCATGTTGAGCGTTAAAAGATGATGTGCCATCTGTTCCGCAGAGTGCGCGAATACGAGATGGGCCTCCTGGATGTGAATTAATCCATTGGGTGAGGTTGTAAACATTGCCACTAATAACAGACCAGCAACTTGATTCGGAATTATTAGCCTTCACATTTGCCATGGTGTAACCAGATTGCACAGTTGCCTCTGCTTTAGGAGTACTTGATGCAGTTGGCTCTGGTGTGGATTTCGCAGCAGCAGGTGTTGTAGTCGCAGTGGGACTCGCTGTTGGAGTTGGCGTAATCACTGGCGCTGGTCCACGCACAACTTCACCGCGAATCTCTTTCTCACCGACTGCAATAGTAATTCCGGCTTTAGCGCGAGATGTAATGAGGAATTGATAAATACCTGCTTCAGCAGGGGCTGAATAGCGAGCAAGATAGAAATAGTTAGTGCCACCGTATGGTTCATAAAAAGGACTGCGCTCATTTATCTTTATTGTGAACTTCTTACCCGTTGGCGAAGTAATTACCAGTTGTGGCAACTGCGAATTCTTTAGCGCGTTCTCAGGTTTCTTATCAACAATGAGGTACTGCACATCTAATTGATCGCCCTCTTTGAGTGCGGCGCGAAATGCTTTTTTCTGACCTGATTTAGTAAAGGATGCACGAATCGCAAAAGAAATAGTGCCATCGACTAACAATGGGCCAGCCTTCGCTGAGGTGTCAGTATCTAACAACTCCACTGGTTGGTGAGCAGATGCGAAAGGGATGACCGCACATGCCAGCACGACCGTGCTTAGCACAATGAGAACGCGTCGCATCAGAACTGGCACGTAATGGAGATTAACTTTCGAAATCCCCACCACGTCCAGTTATTTTCTTCCGATTCTTTTTTGGTTTCTCGTAAACAAATACCAGCACAATTGTCGCAACGGTGTAAAGCCCAATAATTGCGAAAGCTGCATTCATTAGTTACCGAGGACTGCCCAAGTAACAAGTGCGAAGATTGCAATTCCCATGCCAACAATTGCAATTGCGGTCAATGAGACGAGCCCACGTGAATCTGCAATTTTTTTAGCAAGCTCTGAAGAATCTTTGATTCTCTTGAGATCGACAATAAGAACTTCTGCTTCACGGATGGCTGCGTACTGGGTGATTATTGAAAGAATTCCAGTGACTGCGGTAACTCCGAGGGCCAGGTACTTAGCTCCGTCGTTTGCTTTTTCAAAAATACCTAGGGCAGCGAGAACCATCACGCCAATGAGTACGAGTGCTGGAGCAACCTGAGCCTGAATAATTTGAGTGCGCTTTTGATTCCATAACTTCAATAGAGCTAGTTCGTTCATAGAGTCAATCCATTCGTGTAGAAAACAAGACCCCGCGTGAGCCTTGGCATAAGGCTAAATTCTAGAGATAGGTTGCGCCAGTTGAAAGCTCCGCTAGGGCAATTTGCACCCACTCCCCCGTGTCAGAGGGGTGAACTACTCTCATTCCATGGGCTTTTTCGCAGATATGAAAATAAAGCGCGCCGATAAGGCAGCGACCGAGGAATTCAATCGTCTTCAATTAATGTGGGAAGAAGATGTTGAACAACTCAAGAAATTGATCACTGTCTTTACCGCTGCATCAAAGGGCGAAGATTCAGTTCCTAATACCTTGATGCAAAAACCTGGCGAACATACGCTTTGGAGTGAACGGGCGATCTTTCATGAAGCAGGGCGAACACCAACACAATATGTTGGTGGATCTACTGGAGTGAGCATTCCAGTTGTTGCAGGAATTCGCTTTCGAGTTGGCGCGATGAAGGGCACAGCAGTCCCCGGGCAAGAATTGCAGATGGATAAAGATGAGGGCATTGTCATGCTCACTAACGAGCGACTTATTTTTACTGGTCCGATCAAGACGCAACAGTGGGATTTCGATAAGTTATTGATGCTCTCAACAACACCTGATGAGTCAGATTATTTTATTAATGTTTCCAATAGGCAGAAAACTTCAGGTGTTCGCTTTGGTCCAGCTACTGGTCGAGAGTTCAATCGTTTTCTAGGCTCTGCAGCTGCTGCTAATGAATCTGGTTTTGCAGCGGTTCTAAAAGAATTACACGAAATTGAAAAACGTATTGCAATTGAGAAGCCAAAACTCACACTACCGTCAAGCTTATCTTTACCCCAATAGGTGGTGATGGGGAATCGGTATCGAAACCGATTCGAGCTGGAACTTCGTAAACTTTCTTACCGCTTTCCTGAATCATTTTTGTCACCGCTGGTGAATCAAATTTTGGAATGTAACCAACTTGAGTTCCTTCAACTACAACTTTGACTGCATAAGGATCGAAGCTATTAGTAGGTTCCATTTCAAGAACTGCTGTTGAATAAATAACTCCTGTATTGAATGCATCGTGGGCTCTAATCAGTGAAGTTAGGTGATCGCGTTGGAAGCTTTCTCCCACAACGTCGTAGTTGTAATCATCATCATCGAATGAATCACTTGATTTGGAATCAGCATTGCCATTAGATGTCGCAAATAAGTCCACTCTTTGGCCTTCGATATTGGCAGCTGCCTGTCCAATGAAGTCAACGCGTGGCGTAGATGTTGCACTGAATGGGCGAAAGCGTCGATAAAGAACTACTGCGATGACGCAGATCGTCAGAGCAATAAAAGGTAGAGATGAAGTATCCATATCGGCAGGCTACTCCGGATAAACGACAAATAGTGCTTTACGGGTCCTAACTATTTGCCTCCTCGGCGAGTACCTTTAGCAAGTGAAATCTCCACGCCGGTTAGTTGCGGCAACGTCAATATTTATTGCGATCTTTACTGCTTCAACACTTCCTTTGATTACATCAATGCAAAGCGCTCATGCTGGCGAATCTCAAGTAATCACGGAATTTGCAGCAGATGACTTTGGTTTATGGAGCCAGTCATCTATTTACGGCCAAGACCATATGGGGTTTTCGGAACAGCCTAAATGGAAACAGTTGTGGTGTACGGGTTGGGATGATCCAACGTGTTCTAACTATGACAATTTATTTGCTGATCTAATTTTGCCGCCTTGTAAATCAGATGCCGATCGCTCCTGTGTAGCGGGAGTAGAGGCAAGTGGTGCGGATAAGTCACTGAAGCCTCTAACTTTTTACCAAGAGAGCGTTTCGCAAAAGATTGCTCCCTACACTTTCAATACTGGTACTACAGGTATACAGACAAAGATTCCCGGCGGTGGTGGGTTGTCCGTATGGAAGAGTTCTGAATTAGATGCAAGTGGTAATGCTAAAACTTATGGAGTTCACGTATTGCTTCGCTACATTGCAAGCTGTCCTGCTAATCGTCAGCCTGGTGCCTGTTCGATTTTCTTATCCGATTTCAAGGGTTCTGTTTATCCAATCTCGTTAGAGAGTGGCAACTGTAAAGAATTTACAGTTGAGGGCAAAGTGTGTGCGAATTCCACTAACTTCAAGGGCGATGAAAGAATTGCGCTCTCGTTGCGCCTTGATAAAAACCTTACTGGTTGGATATTTGGTCGCATGCAAAATGCAGATTTTGCTGTTGAACCTTTAGATGCTACCAATAACAAGATTCGAATTGAAGGCGATGTAACACTTGTTCCTGAACTTCAGGCGAGTGTTCCTAAGAGCCAAATAGCAAGTAATCCAGTTCTTGAGAATTACTTGAAGGATTTCTTTACCAATGGACCTTTTCCTGGAAATGGGTCACTGGATTACCAAGATAACGATACGCCTTACGGAAATGGCCGCTCGGTTACATATCCTGGCTTCTTAGCTGCAAATACAACGAAATTATTATCTATAAATTTTGATAAATTCAAACTATTTACTGCATTTGAAAAGAATTTGAAGGCATACACCCCTCCTGCAAGTAATAACGGACGCAATATTATGCGACTCACTAACTCTGTTTTTTGGAACTTCGGTGCCTCTACATATATTGGAAATAACGCATGCTCTGCCGATAAGAGCGCCCTGCAAGGATTAGTTGTAACAAACGCGCCAATCTATGACAAGGGACCACCTACTTTCGCTGATGGATCCTTGAATTATCAAGTTGCTGGCATTCATACCAATGTAGATGGAACTTTGTTCAAAGGTCGTTATACATACATCTTGAAATCAACGACTGCACGTTGTTATTACGGATTCTCTAATGCACCCATTGAAGCCAAGGTGGACATCATTTCTGCCGATTCAACCAACCAAGTAGCGACAACGTTGGTCAGTGAGAAGAATGGCTTTATCAAATTACAGGCAGATAACTTCACATTCTCATCTCCAACAATTCGAGTGAAATTGATGCAACCAGCTGCCGTAGTAGCAACTGTTCCTGAGGCTCCTGCGAAAGTTACAGATACTCCCGCAAAAGTGACTGCTCCTAAGGTTGTAAAAACAATTACGTGTGTGAAGGGCAAAGTTAGCAAGAAGGTAACTTCTACTAATCCAGCCTGTCCAGTTGGGTTCAAGAAGAAATAGTTTCCCTTGGGCAACGCCGATGTCGCCTCCTTGATGTCAGTGGGTAGGTCTAGCTTCTAGGTATGCGCAATCTGCGAACCGGCATAGCTCTCATTGCTTTTGCTCTCGTTGCTCTTTTGATATTGCGTTATGTGCCAGGAAATTTTCTCTCCGAAATCGAATATGCGAATGCAACACTCAGTTATGTTATTGCTGGTCTGCTCTTTGTGCTTATAGTTCGATTTCTAAGACTCTCAACGCTTGAATATTTTCGCCTTCCAGCCCGAAATTGGAAGAGTGTCGTGGGTCTTGCATTTGTCGGCATAGGGATCTATTTAGAAATCAATCGCGATAATGTAATTACTTTGGATCGAAAATCTACAAGTCTTGGCATTATGTATCTCTTTTCGATTGGTTTCGGAGAAGAGCTCGTTAGTCGCATATTTACCTTCGGTGTTTTGAAAAGATTCGGCACAAAGATTGCAGTCTTTGGATCTTCATTTCTCTTTGGACTTATGCATCTCAATCTCTATGTGGGTCAATATTGGGATCCGTGGCTTGCCTATTGGCATGTGATGGAGACATTCGGATACGGTGTTTTAATCTGCGCTCTCTTGATTGTGACCCGCTCAGTTTGGGTGGTAATTATTTTTCACGCCTTTAGTGACTGGAGTGTTGTGTTCACAAAAGATATTCCCTCTGATCCGAAGGCACCTGCGATTAGCTTTCCATTCTGGGATGGAATCACCTCCCCACTTTTCAATATGTCAACATCTATTTCCCTTGGACTCTTTCTTCTGTGGATTAATCGAGGAGTCCGAATTCCTAAGTGGGGCCAACGACTTGCTTTCAAATTCAAGTTAGTGCACTAATATTTGTTCATGAGCACGAAAGATCCAAGCCGCGAGTCTCACTTCCCCGCTATTGAGAAAAAGCATGGCGAGCCGATGAAATATTGGTTTGCGGTTATGGCAAAAATCGCTGATGAGAAGTACCCACAGCAAATTGCTCACTTACGTGAGAATTACGGATTCTCTCAAGCGCATGCCAACGCTCTTGTTATGTATTCAAGAGGTTCGGTCTCGGCTAAACGCTTTGAAACCCCTGCCCAGTACTACAAAAGTATTGACGCAACGCAGGCAAAGACTGCTCGTGCGATCTTCAAGGCAATTTCTACAAAATACCCTGAGGCAGAGTTGGTAATTGCTTGGAACCAGCCGATGATGCGCATCGGTGAAAAATATGTATTTGGACTATCTGCTTCAAAGAATCACATCTCGATGTCGCCATGGAGCACTGATGTGATTGCAAAGTTTGCGCCCAAAATGAAGGATCTAGTTCTTCTGAAGAAAACAATTAGAATCCCAAATGATTGGGAAGTCGATACCAATCTCATTCTTGCGATGGTGAAAGCGCGATTAGCTGAGTAGTTTCATCTGTCCCTCTGGATAACTATTCCGATATGTCAGTCGTTTGATTGAGACTGGCGCTCTAGACACATTGATATAGAGGAGGTGACAATTATGTTGTTTATCGAGAGTGGCAGATTGAAAAGTGGTAAAAGGTTACTTTTTGGAACCTTTCCTGCTATGGTCTGCTTATTCGAAGGAGGCGCTCCCATGGCAACAAATGTAAAACTCCCTGACGAGCTCGTAAAGCAGGCAGGAAAAATCGCTGCAATAGAGCATCGATCTATTCCAAAACAAATCGAGTTCTACTTCAAAATTGCTGCAATCGCAGAAGCGAACCCAGAACTTTCCTTCACTCTTATCAAAGAGATTTTGCGAAGTGACTCCGAAGCCATTGCAGGCAAATACCAGTTTGGCTAATGGATGTACTTGTAACTCTTACTTTTGAGCAACAAACCAAGAAACTCCACAAGAATCAAAAACAATTACTAGATCTTGTCATTCAGGAGATTGCCACAAACCCACTCATGGGTGAATCCAAGAAAGCAGATCTCATAGGGATATCCGTCTACAAATTCCAGATGGGTAATCGAGAATGGCTTTTGGCTTACCGAATAATTTCAGATGAGTCCATCAAATTGCTATTGGTAGGTCCTCATGAGAATTTTTATCGCAACCTCAAAAGGTAATGTCAAAATTGCTGGTGTCGCCTTTCCGCTCCACCGCCAACTGAGAAAGAGATTTCCGAACTTCTATGGTTCTCGTAATGTACGCGAGGGATTGCTGTTTGAAATTCCATCACATTGGATGAAATTTCTAGATTAAAGATCTGACCAAAAATTTGATATCCATACGTACTACCTGAATCCAACTTATAAAAAGTACAGTGGTATATATTCTGCACAGCGTCGTAATGAAATACATCATTCGCATACATAATTTTCTGATTGATGCCATCAATAATTTTCCAATATTTGATCGACTCACTACCGATTTCCACGATTGGCTCAGTCTTGAAATACAAGCTTGCCATTCCTGATGTTGAAATGTTCATCCCGATATGCTTAATTTCATATTGGCGATTATCTATCTCGTCGCGAAAGCTCTTAGCCGTTTCAACAACCCAATCCTTCTTTGTTTCGATCTCATTCTCATTTTCCGAGCTAAGAGTTAGGACCAAAGATTGAATTAGCTCAACAGGGTTTTGAGTATTTTCAAACTTTCTAAGTAATGTTTCAGCTAAATCACCCCTGGTATATCTTCTATATTGTCTTTCTACTTCTTCTCTCGAGTAATTTTCAAGATTCAAAAAACAATCATTTTGAATCTGAATCTCTAATTGAAGTAAAACTTCGAGCGACGTATTACGATCCTTTGCTAGTCCTAAGCTCTTATATCTTGAAAAATAGTCATCGAGTAGCGTCCGAAAACCCATTGAATGTTTGTGCAATCTCGAACTGAGGGCATAGTTTGAATTTTGGAGGTTTCCAATAATCAGAAAGACTGATGCGACAATCTCGCTTTCAGTTGAATCTTTTGGAGGCTCAATAATCCTAGGAGGTACTATCGGTCGTTGCTTCTGCTTGTCATTCATTTTTTCTATTTTAGCTTTTTTCACTTTTTGAACTTTTTTCAGAGGTTGATTACCAATAGTTTTTCGAACCTCAGAAATATATGAATGTGCAGTTTGTTTCTCTCTTTCACTCCAACTCTTAATTTCAATAATTGATGAGTAAACTGCAATTTTTTCTATCGGCTTGATTTCTTCATCGGTGGCTCGGTAAATTCGACGGAGGATCGGTACTCGTGCTTCTGGCGGTAGTTTTTTATTGTGCACTAAATTCTTCAAAATCTTTATGGGGGCATTTTTTGCTACCTCTGATAAAACAGCTGCAGGTGCTTCCTTATCTTGTGCGCACACATGTAACTGCTCTTTACTAAGAGTTTTCACCCACTTTGGCAACTCCTTGGGATCATCAAATAAATCCAAAGGGTATTCCAAGCCGTTACTTTTCATAATGCATTCCGGGAACGATTCGGTAGAACTCTGAAATATCCCACGAGCCGTTGGCGGAAGATCCCTTCGGCAAGTTCTCTCCGCTTTGAGATGTGAATGAAAATGTATTGAGGAAATACTTTCCATCTTCCTTAGTTAGGTCGGTGAGTGAGACCTTGACTGCCATTTCATGCAATGTGCCATCGGCGCAATCAGGATCGCAATCATTTTTAGAGTAGACCCCTGTTCCAAGGGCTTTACCTTTTTCCCATACAGCCCACTTGATTGAATGAACTTGTTCACCAAAATCTGCACATGCACTTGTCATAGTTGTGGGACGTTGAACTTTGAACTCACATTCATACGTCCACATATTTTCAGCTGTTACCGCATCAGTTATGGGAAGGAATGTTCGCTCTGGCGCAGGGATGAAGGGCTCATCTACTTCGATATCTAGAACTGCTGCCGTAGGCAGAAGCGGTTGAATAGCGCTCAATGTAAGAGTGACAACCCAAAAGGTGAGAAAGAGTGAGATTGTAAGAAGTATGCGGCGTGAGAAACTCACTCCTCGTCTTCCATGATTTCTTCAAGGTTTGCAATGCGTCGAAGTATTTCATCGGATTCTGTGACTCTTCCCTTTGAAACGAGAATCTTTGCAATCTCTTTCTCAAGGTCAATGGCAAGATCCCAGTCTGTATGACACGAATTTGCATTCATAGAAAGTGATTGGCGTAGTTCTTCTTCGGCTTCATCGACTTCACCGATAAGAATCTTGGCGCAACCCATGCGATAGCGGGCCCACGTTTCAAGAACGCTTTTCTGCGCCGTAATCGCAAAGTCCAAAGTCTTTTGTGCGTGGCGCATCGCTTCAACGCTATTGCCTAATTCAATGAAACAAACGGTGATGTATTCATCGCAGTAATAAACGCGCTCTGGCTCTTTCTCTTTTTTGAAAAATGCGCGAGCGCTCTGCAGTGCAGCAAGAGCCTCTGGATAACGCTTGAGTTGAATACAAGCAGAACCAACGTTGTAATAATCAATTCCATTTGTTAGATCCGAAAGATCGGGATCGACATTTTCTAACGCTCTGGTGTGACACTCAAGTGATTTTTCATATTCATCTGCGGCGTAATAGAAACGGCCCGCATCACGAAACATTTCAATGGATGCGGCAGCATCTTCATCTTTGAGTAATTCGGCAGCGTCTAGTGCAACTTGGGCAGCTTCAGCATCGCGATCTAATTTGCGAAGTGACCAAGTGATTCCTTCATAGACATGGAGCATTCGCGATGTTCCAACGAATGTTGATTGACCTTCATAAATTTCGCGAGCGCTTTGACATAAGGCAAGTGCTGCCTTGTGATCCCCACGGTCATATGCCAAATGGCTTAGTTCAATAAAAGTTTCTGCGCGCTCTGTTCCAACACTTGCCGGAATTTTCTTCCAGAGTTCTTTCTCATCAGGTTTGTTTTCTGTACTCACCGTGGCCTTTCTTGAGGCAATAGAGCTTCGGACGGAGTGGAGAAGTTACTCTGCGGGGCTGACAAATCTGCCTCAGGTATAGGGGCTTCCTGAGGGCGTTTCTTTAGGGGGAAGCGCAGAGTAGCACAGTATTCGAACAGGTGTTCGGGCAATCTAAGCCCACGGCGAGGCTCGATCGCGAGGGGGTGGCTAGATCAAACCTTCTTGAATCCGGCTGGGCATACAGGCTTTACAGCAGTTACCTTCTTAGTCGTCTTTCCCTTTACACAAGAAATCGTTGTGGTCTTAATTTTCGCAACGCTGCCTTTACTTGTAGCAGCGGTGGATTTTTTAGGTGTGCTCATCTGTTGTTCTGATGCGGCAACGGTCATATTGCTATCAGCTGATGGCTTACCGAGATCGTTATATGCAGGATTGAGTGAGATGTCGAGCATTGGATCTGGGAATTCAAAGCCTGATACTTGAATAACAATCTTGCCATTTTTGGCAGAGACATTGGCCGTTGCAGCCGTTGAGCCACCAGCACCAGTTCGAACAGAGACTACTAATGCTGTTGCTGCATCTTCTGATCGAGTTAGATTCCATAGCGCAATTGCATCAGCGTAAGAAATCGATGCGTAATAGAAACCTGTATTCACCGTTGTGCCATCTGGTGCAAGGCGTGGGGCACTTGCCTTATAACTAAATGCTTTCTTGTCAGCATTCCATGTTGGTGTTGAAAGTTTACATATTCCATTAGAGCCAACGTAGATCTTTCCCGCGCTTCCAGGAATCGAAAATCCCATTGGATCATTGGAGGGAACAATCACGCTTTGGAATTGAGTAACGACAGTTGAGGCAACGCCTTTATCTCCTGTGCAATCCTTTGAACTCTTAGCTGTTGGAACCTTGACAGGGTAGCCAGAGAATTCGAAAACATTCTTACCATCAGTTGTTACGATGTTGACTGTTGCATCAGTGACAACACCGAAAGTTACACCGACTTGAAAATCGGATATTCGAATCTTGATGCCAATAGCAACTTCGGAGTTCAAGTTCACGGGTGTAGTTGGACTTGTTGGAAGTGCTGCAAGTGAGACTTTATTTCCTGGCGAATACGTTGGCTTTGCATCAATGATGATCCAGGGAACAAACTCATTTGCATTTTGAGCCTCTAGATAAAGACCGTCGTAATTCTCGGCAGCAAATACATCGGCTGCACTCCAGCGCCCTGGTAATTCTTTACCTGCGGCAACGTTATTTGCATTGCCCGCAGAAGCGCCTGCTCCACCTGTTGCAACCCACGAAAGCGCAATTGCTTTGCCGCCAACTGGAGTAAGTGAAACACTTTCGATGCAATAGTCAGATGAGGCCGCGCTACATGCTGCGAGTGGGCCTTTAGGAATTGAGAGACTGGCGTGCGCGGATGGTGCGCTAATACTTGTTGCGACTAAGCCAATTGCAAGGGCAGTTATCGCTCTAGTGAATCTCTCTATTCTCATTGTGCCAAAATACCAAGAATTACCCTCAGAGGGAACAAGCGATGCGGTGGGCGTTCCTGATTATTGCCACTCGTACTAAATGCTTTTTCATCAATCTGAGATTTTATGCACTTAGTATCAATTATTTTTAGAATTCCTGATTATTAAGTGCCCGAAACGAAGCGAAGTGGTTTTACTAACTCATTTGTTGCAAGTAGCTCAAGTGCGCTCACTGTTGCAGGTGTGATTTCGCGATCAGGCTTGGCCTCAGGGGCATCGAGAAAGAATGAGACAACGCAATCGCCGCAGGCAATAGCGCGCATGGTGCAGGTCTGACAGTTGATGATCATGGAATTACGGTAAAGCCCGCCACTGACAAATGCGTTGGTGCGTGTCGCAGCGTTATGGCCTGATAACTACTTTGACGATATCGGCAGCCGTTGCTGACTCCCCTAGCTCGTGATTTACATTCGTTGGAATTCCATTGATTTGCGCAGCGCCCAAGAAAGCGAGTTGGGCTGCAATCTCAGTCATCCAATAGAGGGCACCTGGTCCTGCACGATCCAGAATGCGCTGAGCCTCTGCCAATTGGCGATCGCTAAATTTTTCAACATCGTTGTTGTCATCTTCAATGACGCGCAGCAAGTAGTTCTTTATGTCTAGACCAATACCTGTTGCATCGTTGGAGTTTTCAACTAGTTCTCGTAGTTCGGCATCGAGGCCCCGCAATTTCTTACGACGCTTTGTGCGATTGAGAAATAGATAGATAAGAATGGTGAAGAAAAGTAGTTCGAACATAGAGCCATTCTGACCCTAAGGGCTGACAAATGGGGCTTAGACGGTGATGAAAAGTTTCTCGATAACTAGAGGTACCGAACTGAGCTCATCTGGATATCGCATGATGGCGGTATCAGCTGAGATGCTCCAATTGAAGTTCATCGCAAGGAGAACTTGTAAGAAGACTCTGACTTCAAATTCGGCTAAGTGGTTGCCGATACAGGTGTGTGGACCAAAGCCAAATGCAACGTGGGCATTGCGCTCTCTACGTAAATTAATTGTTGTTGGATCTGGAAATACTTCTGGATCAAAATTTCCAGAAACAAAGCTGATATTTACATATCTATCATCAGGCAAATTTGTGGCTCCCGTTTCAGGAACAGTTGTTCTACCCATCCATGGAATAGGGGTGAGGTAGCGCAAGAATTCTTGCACGGCGCTATCTATTAGTTCTGGCTCAGAGATCAGCATCTCTTTATCTGCTGGATTATTGCCAAGGTGCAGCAAAATTCCTGCAATCATCTTCACCATTGTGTCTCGGCCACCGGCCAACATGACACTAACGATTCCTCTAAATTCTATTGCGCTTACTTGCCTGCCTTCAATTTCCATATGCGCGATGCGATGCCAAACATCGCCACTTTCAATACTCATGCTCTCTTCATATACGCGGTCGATGTATGCATGAAGCACGCTGCCATCTCGCTCTGGACCTGTTGCAGTCCAAACATCTGGTCCCCAAGAAATCCATTCAGTGACATCTTTTTCACGGCCATACAAAATTCCTAAGTTATGCATAACGATTGGAAGTGCAAGGTGTGGAATTACATCGCGTGATGGATCTTTGAGAAATTCAGTAAGTAGTCTTTTTGTACTTTGCGCAAAAGCTGCTTCGCATTTTTCAATGGCAGGCTTTACAAATATTGGAGCAAGGGCGCTTCTATATAAGTGATGACGCGGTGGATCTACCTCTAAAGGAAGTTGTCTATATGTGCGAACATCAGAGTCTCCTTGTAAATCTGAGGAGTAAGTCTGAGTGTCTCGAAGGGCATCGCGAACAGCTTTATGTCCTTTGATGAAGCGAGAGACGGGAAGTTTGACGACAGCCATGGAGCGATAATAAGTGGGTTTTCAATGCTCGGTCAATAATTGCCATCTAGCCAAGTAAGAAAGTTCTCATCCGTTACAATTTGAGTCAGCAAACTATTGCAACCGCGATGTTTTATATCGGATGGGGTGAGGCACTTGGGAAAAAACCAAGATGAGCACTCTGAAAATGCGAACTCCAATGCATTTCTCAAAACCCCAAGTTTTATAGTTGGTTGCGCATTACTAGTCCTTGCCACATTCGGATCAGTCTTGGCGCAAAGTGTTTCCCTTGGCCCAAGTGGTGGCACAGAATTTGGTCAAGGTTATTATCAACTTGTTGCCTGCGACACCTGGGTTGGCATACAACTCAATCCCTCCCCTTCAACATATTCAGGCACAAGCATCAATGGTGAGTCATACACCTCAGAATCTCGCGTGAAAAGTATTCAGATTTCAGGCCTTGATACCCAGCGGTGCGCCGGCAAGAATATAAAATTCACACTGACAAATACAGAGACCAGCACCGCTCTACCAATTTTTACCGATGCCGGCTCCCTTGTTGTCTCTCGCGCGCTTCTAACGGTAAATAGCAATTCCAATACTTCACGATCTCTTGCCCTAACAATTATTGATGGCAATGGTCAAAATATTGGAAGAGCTAATGCATACCAATATCTAAGTTATGCCTCTGCTACATCTATTTACACTCTCGTCTT
>JAPLBJ010000022.1 GCA_026392845.1 Actinomycetota bacterium | reverse complement strand
TCAGCTGCCTTATAGAAGACACCGTAGTAAGGGTTTTGTGGAACATAATCTGACTTAGCGATATCCATACGTGTTGGAAGCACCTTCTGTTGAGCCAATACTTTCTGGCCTTCATTAGTTGCCCACTTTAGGAATTCGCGTGCTTCTGCTGGGTGAGCAGCACCCTTGAGAAGTGCGATGTTGTCTCCACCATTGAATGATGATGACTGACCTTTCTTTGGACCAGGGATTGGAACGATTCCGAAGTTAATGTCTTTGTGGTTTGTTGTTAGTTCAGGAATCATAAATGAACCTGAAACTTGCATTCCAACTTTTCCGCTATAGAACATGCTTGCGAAGTTCTTTCCATCATCTGTCTTTGCACCTTCTGGAACATAACCGTTCTTCCACATGGTGTTGTAGTAGCGAAGCCCTGCAGCCACATTTGGATCAGTGAACTTTGGCTCACCAATTGGGCCGAACATGTCTCCACCTGATGCCCAGATTGCTGGAGCAAATGTAAAGACCTGGCAACCTGCACATGCACCTGAGAAGTAGAAGCCCTTGTTGCCTCCACCGAGTGCTGTGATCTTCTTCGCTGCATCAATAACTTCTTGATACGAAGCAGGTCCCTTATTTGGATCTAATCCAGCCTTCTTGAAGAGATCCTTGTTGTAGAACAATGCAGATGCATCACCTGTGAAAGGCAATGAGTACCACTTCTTGTTGTACATGCTGAGTTTTACGTGAGCAGGATCCCACTTATCTTTATATGAAAGGCCTGCTACGAGGCTGCTTAGATCTTCAAGAGCACCAGCTGATGCCAAGAATGGAACGTAGATAAGGTCAACAGAAGTTAGATCTGGACCCTCACCACTTTGATAAGCAGTTGCAACCTTAGTTACAAAGTCATTCGCTGGAATGATTGTAATTTTGAGTTGAATATCTGTATGTGTTGCATTGTATGCATCAGCGAGTTGCTTAACAATTCCGCCATTTTCGCCTTGTGGGCGTGACCAGAATGTCAATGTAACTGGGCCTGCTGCATTTGCATTTGATGTAAGAGCAAGGAACGGAGTAAGTGCAAGTACTACCGCAACTGTTTTTACAACGAGTTTTCTTTTGTTCATATGCCGAAACAACCTTTCTGTGGTTTTGAGTATTACTTTTACTTCTTCCTTACGATTCAGGCACCCACACGCGCATTCCCCCGAAGCCACGATTTCCCCACAGGAAGTAAGGGATCGCTATCGCGCTAGCTGTCTGAATATTTATTTTCTCCCCATGAGCAAAGTACGCAGGAGATTGTGGGTTCGGTGCTTGAAGGTATCCACCACTGAGTGTTAATGCCTTCATTGCACCATGAATTGGAAAATCCATATTTTTGATTACAGGTTTCTTAGATGCATCTACAACAAAATCTTCAATATTTATTTTTGAATCTTGAACATCTTCTTGTTCGATTGCATAAATTATTGGACCAAGTCGTATTGCAACACATCCGCGTGATGCATCTATGCGTGGGTTTGGAGCGATGAATTCGGCAGGCATTGCAAGTATGAGTTCGACCGAATCCCCCGCACTCCATTCGCGATCCAAGTGCAAGTAACCCTCTACAACAACTTGCTTATCCAAAGGTTTGGAATTGAGCTTGATATCAAAGGATGAACACCAATCAGGGATACGTAGTTTCAATACGTATTGCCCTTTAGTCGCATTGTTGATAGTTACTTTTTCATCAAATGGGTATTTTGTCTTTATTTCTAGATCAACTTGCAGTCCACTATCAAGTGTTGTCGATAGTTTTCCATCTGCATAGATATGGAGTGAAAGCTCTTTGCCTTTCTTGCTGACCAAATAATGGTTAATGCTTGCAATTAGACGAGTAATATTTGGTGGACAGCAAGGACATGCATACCAAGGAATTCTTTGTGGTGATGCATTATCCGAAAATTCAATATGGTCTCGGCGAAGATGCAGTGGATTTGAATAAAAGAAATTACATCCATCGGCTGAGAGCGAACCTGCGATTGTATTGAATAATGAAAGTTCAATTACATCTGCATAACGGCGCTTGCCAGTAATAAGAAGCAATCTCCAACTCCACATTACATTTGCAATCGCTACACAAGTTTCTTGGTAACCACGATCATTTGGTAATTCATATGAATCACCAAAATCTTCTGCGCGATGATGAACACCAAGGCCGCCTGTTACAAACATCTTTGTATAGACAATGTCTTCCCACATTTTTTCTTGGGCTTCCAATAGTGCCTTTTCAGCATTTTCCATATACAGATCTACAACAGCAGTATTGAGATAAATTTGGCGCACCGCATGGCCAGTTGCCGTTGTAGCAGTAGTTGCTGGAGTGTGGTCTTGTAAATATGCTGCATCGGTAATGAATGGTTGCTTGGTCTTATCTTTTATCTTTCTAAATCCGCGTCCGCGAATCATTAGTTCAGCTAAATTCAGGTGCATTTTCAGAAGTTCTGTTTTGTGCTACAGCTGCTTGGATGAGATGGCCTGCGTTATACATTTCGTGGCCAGATGCGAAATCGCTAAATTTCTTTTCTGGGTGTACTCCACCGAACCACGTATTTAAATACCCATTTGGCTCCTGCGCATTCTTGAGAGCATCAGTACATACTTGAATGAAATCTGAAAAAGCTTCACTCTCTAAATAATTCTGATTCCAGAAGAAACCCTCTAGTGATTTGTGTATGTCGTGATCAGCAAACCACAATCCCTTAAATTCGAATTTACTTGTTCCATAGTTTTGGAGATTAGCTAAAGCGCCACTCTTGATTAATTGTTCTTTTAGGTGAGGAATAGTCTTTTCGGCATTGATTACCTGTCGCTCGCCCAGCCACGATTGATCCGAAAGCTTGTACTCATTTAGTCCAATTGGTTCAGTCTTTACTAATTCTTTTCTAAGAACTTTGACTGGACCATCTATAAATCCTTTTTTCATTGCGTTGGCACCAATACTCTCATTCCGCCTTTCACTCTATTACCCCACTGCGCATACGGAATAGCGGTTACTTTCGTAGGTGATGATTGATCTACAGGTAGCGGATTTGCATACGGGTAGTCTGCTGACGCTTTGAAAGTCTCAAAGTGTCCAGATATTTCAAGTGCT
>JAPLBJ010000020.1 GCA_026392845.1 Actinomycetota bacterium | reverse complement strand
GCTTCAACGCGTCCACCCATACCAGCGCGGATCTTTGAGAAAACTAACTTGTCGAAAAGGCCATGCTTGAGTTTGAGAACAGGCGACATTTTTCCTGAATCAAGTGCTTGTGAGTATGCGATTGCAACATCGGCTGCTTTTCTAAAGATTTTTCCTTTACCGGCAGCTTCTGCCTTTGCTTCTGCGCCATTGTAAATTTTTTCGAAGATACGAGGAACTGCAAGGACGAATGTTGGCTTGAAGGATGCAAGATCTTTTGGAAGTCTGCCGACTGGGTCAGAGCAGTGCGCTAAGTGAAGTCCAGCGCGAATTGATCCGATTTGAACCATGCGACCAAATACGTGGGCGACAGGTAAGAAGAGAAGTGTTGAACCACCTGGGCGAAGGAATAGATCGGCTGCGCCATCGACAACATTTCCGCACTCTGCAATGAAGTTACCGTGGGTGAGAACTACGCCCTTTGGCTTTCCTGTTGTGCCAGATGTGTAGATAAGTGTTGCAACATCATTGGGTGTGAGCGAATTGCGACGTTTGTCGATCTCTTCATTAGATATGTGAGCACCGGCAAGTGAGAGCGCTCCCAAAATATCTTCTGTCATTGTCCAGACATACTTTGTATGTGATGGCTTGACTGTCTCTACTAGTTCGCGATGTGTTGGAGTTTCAGCGATGATTCCAACGGAGCCTGAGTCGTTTAGAATCCAATCGATTTGTTCAGCCGATGATGTTTCATAAATTGGAACGACGCAGCCACCTGCATACCAAATAGCAAAATCCAGAATGGTCCACTCATAACGAGTGCGAGCCATAATTGCGACGCGATCACCAACGTTGATACCGGATGCCACTAAACCTTTTGCAACAGAGCGAATCTCTTGTTCGACCTCTGAGGCAGTAACTGGTTGCCATCCATCGCCAAGGGGGCGAGACATTGTGATTCGATTAGGTTCTAGGGATGCTCGCTCTGCGATGTAATTAGTGAGGTTTCCTGTGGCAGGAACATCGACAAGGGCTGGGACGCTGATTTCATTCATGGGGGCAAGGCTAGTGCGGGAAATGTTATTTATGGAAGAGGGTAACCTTGCACCATGGCCGATTTCAGCACCGCAACAATTACCGTAGATGCACCCCTTGCCCAAGTAGCCCAGACCCTCTTTGATATTGAGTCATACCCAACGTGGTCGACTTCCATCAAGGCAGCCTCTGTGCTTTCCCGCGATGATCAAGGACGGGTCTTGCAGGCAAAGATGACTATTGATGCCGGCATGATGAAAGATCATGTTGTTTTGGATTACGACTGGGCAAGTGCTCCAGGCAAGCTAACTTTTTCACTCAATGATGCCGACCTACTTACTGCAATGGATGGCGCATACGTTATGAAGGCAATTGATGCCGATACGACGCAAGTAACGTATGAATTATCAGTAGCAATTTCTATGCCGATTCCCGCAATGATGCGCACAAAGGCTGAGAAGACCGTAATTGATCAAGCACTTGCTCAATTGAAAGCGCATCTAGAGGGGTAATACAGATACATGGCACACCAGAGTTCTAGCGCATCAGATCTAACGATAGGAATTGATGTCGGTGGAACCAAGGTTCTAGGTGGCGTAGTTGATTCACACGGAAAAGTTCTGCACACATCACGTCGTGATACACCGCGACAAGGTGGGGATGCGCTATTGGCAGTCATTGCCGATATCGCAAAAGAGTTGATGGCAACTCACACAATTTCATCCGTTGGAGTATCTGCTGCAGGTTTTGTTTCCTCCGATCGAAAGACAATGCTTGCAACGCCCAACATTGCTGGTTGGAATGGCGTGAATTTAGATGATGAATTAGTAAAACTAATTGGTCTGCC
>JAPLBJ010000013.1 GCA_026392845.1 Actinomycetota bacterium | reverse complement strand
TAGCGCGCTCGCAGGCGCCGATGCGATTACAACATCTGCCGTACTTGCAAAAGTAATTGAAACCGGTGGATTTGATTTAGTTCTTTGTGGAACAGAATCAACTGATGCTCGCATGAGCGTTGTTCCAGCAATGATTTCAGCTCGCTTAGGTTGGGCTCAACTCACATTTGCTGGCAGTGTTGTTGTTGATCCTGCCGCCTCAACTGTTGCGATTACACGTGTTACAGATGCCGGTGTTGATTCAATGGGAGCAAGTTTTCCTGCAGTGCTCAGTGTTATCGAAAAGATAAACGAACCGCGTTATCCATCCTTCAAGGGCATCATGGCTTCAAAGAAAAAGACTATTGATGTTCGTGATTGCGCAGCTATTGGAATTTCTGTCCAAGGTGCGTGGTCAGTAGTAGCAGATTCTGCTCCACGTCCTGCACGAGCAGCCGGAATTAAAGTTACCGATTCTGGTGATGGCGGCAAAGAATTAGTTGATTTCCTAGCTGGAAAGAAGTTGATATGAGCAACGTATTTATCCTCGTCGACCTACAAGGCGATGCAGTAAGTAAGACAACTGCTGAACTTGCAACAGCGGGTGCTCGCATGGGCGATGTCACTGCAATTGTTGTGGCTGCACCTGGCAAAAGTGGTGCAATTGTTTCTACACTCACTGGCCCAATTTCATCTGTTATTTCAATCGAGTCAGAAGATCTTGCAACACATGGTGTCCCTGCTTATGCAGATCTTATTTCACAAATTGTTAGTGAGAAGAAGCCATCAGCGCTGCTTATTGCATCTCATGCCTTTGGGAAAGAGATTGCAGGGCGAGTAGCTATTGCGACAGATTCAGGAATTATTACTGATGCAGTAGATGTTGCAGCCGATGGCACTGCAACTCAATTAGTTTTTGGTGGTTCAACAACTGTTCACTCCAAAATTTCTCATGGAGTAAGCATCATGACAATTCGCCCAAATACGATTGAAGCCAATACTGCAGCTGCATCTCCTGCTATTGAAAATGTAAGTAAGAGTGTTAGTGATGTTGCGAAGAAAGTAAGAATTACTGCAACACAACCATTTGTAAAAGGTGGGCGACCAGAACTAACGGAGGCAAATATTGTTGTATCTGGTGGACGCGGAACAAATGGAGATTTTGCAGCCGTTGAAGGATTAGCAGATGCATTAGGTGCAGCCGTTGGTGCATCACGCGCCGCAACTGATGCAGGTTGGTATCCACATACGCATCAAGTTGGCCAGACAGGAAAAACTGTTAGCCCGCAGCTCTACGTTGCATGTGGAATCTCTGGAGCAATCCAACACCGCGCAGGCATGCAGACAAGTAAGACAATCGTGGTCGTCAATAAAGATGCTGAAGCTCCAATATTTGATATCGCTGACTTTGGCGTAATCGGTGATCTCTTTGCCGTGCTGCCCGAGGCAACGGAAGGCGTTATCGCGCGCAAGTCCTAGACTTAGCACCATGTCTTCCATCTATCTCGACCATGCGGCAACTACGCCGATGCTCGATTGTGCAATTGATGCGATGACTACTGCGCTCTCAAAATTAGGTAATCCATCGAGTTTGCACACACCTGGTCGCAGCGTTCGCAAAGATATTGAAGAGGCGCGCGAAGTAATAGGTCGCGAAGTTGGCTCACTTGCATCTGAAATCATTTTCACTGGCTCTGGAACTGAAGCGAACAACATCGCTCTCAAAGGATTATTTTGGAAGCGTCGAACAGAGGGACGCAATGTAGTTCTAATCTCGGCAATTGAGCATCACGCAATTATCGATCCAGCGCAGTGGTTAGCCACCCATGAGAAGGCTGAAGTTGTTGAAATTCCTGTAACAAATGATGGAGTTATCGACTGTGCTTTTGTAGAAGAGTTTCTTGCAAAGCGAGCAGATGAAGTTGCCCTCATTGCAGTTATGCATTCAAATAATGAAACTGGAGTTTTGCAACCTATTTCCGAGTTAGTAAATCTTGCTGGGGATATTCCTGTTCACTGCGACGCTGTCCAGAGTTTTGGAAAAGTTCCACTTTCGTTTTCAGAACTCGGTCTGACATCACTGACGTTGAGTGCGCATAAAATTGGTGGGCCGCTAGGAATAGGTGCACTCGTGCTCAAGCGCGGAATAGAAATCCCCGCGCTCTTACATGGTGGAGGGCAAGAGCGCGAAATTCGAAGCGGAACGCTCAATACTCCATCAATCGTTGCATTTGCAACGGCAATTGCATCCCATCAATATCTATCTGATGCAGTCACAAAATTACGCGACTATTTCATCTCTAGCGTTCATGCTCTTTTACCTGATGCAATTCTCAATGGCGCAAAATCTGCTCGACTTCCAGGAATCGTGAACTTCACTTTTCCGGGAACACAAAGTGACACTCTTCTTTTGCTCATGGATAGCGCCAATGTTTCTTGCTCAACAGGATCAGCGTGCAGTGCAGGGGTGCATGAAGCCAGCCATGTCTTATTAGCAATGGGACATACTGAAAAAACAGCACAATCTTCTTTACGTTTCTCACTCGGTGCATCGACTACACAGAGCGATATTGATTACGTTTTGTCAGTACTTCCTGATGTGATTGCTCGTGGACGGGCGGCGAATCTTTCATGAAACTAATTGCAGCAATGAGTGGTGGAGTTGATTCAGCAGTTGCTGCTGCCCGCGCAGTCGAGGCGGGACACGAAGTAATTGGTGTGCATTTAGCGTTATCGGCCAATCCGCAGAAATATCGTTCAGGTGCGAGAGGTTGTTGCACGATTGAAGATTCACATGATGCGCGTCGCGCAGCCGATGTCATTGGTATTCCTTTCTATATCTGGGATATGGCCGAAGAATTTCATGATGGAGTCGTCGAAGATTTTCTTGCTGAATATGCACAAGGTCGCACTCCTAATCCTTGTCTGCGCTGTAATGAAAAAATAAAGTTTGCAGCTGTCTTAGATCGTGCGCGAGCCATGGGATTTGATGGTGTTGTCACTGGTCACTATGCACGTACTGAAATAACTCCAGAGGGCAAGACCCTGCATCGTGCAATTGATATCTCCAAGGATCAGTCATACGTGCTCTCAGTTCTCACTGTTGAACAAATTGCTGGTGCGATATTTCCATTAGGAGATACAACAAAAGTGGATATCCGCAAAGAGGCAGCAGAGCGCGGTTTAGCAGTTGCAGAAAAACCAGATAGTCACGATATTTGTTTTGTTCCATCGGGTGATAACGCAGGATGGTTGCGCGATCGATTAGGAAGTGAAACAGGACCGATAGTTGATCAAAGTGGAACAAAAATTGGTGAACATAAGGGCGCATATACATACACAATCGGTCAGCGAAAAGGTCTAGGGCTAACCGTTCCAACTATTGATGGATCTCCTCGCTTTGTTCTAAAAATCGAGCCTGTTTCAAATACTGTCGTAGTTGGTTCGCGCGAAGAATTAGCTATTACATCTATGAAGGGTGAGCGCCCTGTGTGGTGTGGAGTCGCAGTTACATCTACACCGACACGAGGTTTCGTACAGATTCGCGCACACGGACAAGCGCTGCCTTGCACATATTTCTTTGACGGTACGAACTTGCACGCGCAATTAGATGAAGCGCTTTTAGGTTTAGCAACTGGTCAAGCGATGGTTATTTATGATGGTGATCGCGTCGTTGGTTCAGCAACAATTTGTGAGACTAACTAGTGAGCAATACAGCAAGGCATCGAATAGATGAACTCACCAATGAGATTCGTGAGCATCAGTTCAAGTATTACGTCTTAGATAAGCCAACTATTACTGATGCGCAATTTGATGTTCTGCTGAGCGAATTATCTCAACTTGAAAGTAAGCACCCAGAGCTATTAGCCCCAGATTCTCCTTCACTGAAAGTCGGTGGGGGATTCTCAACTCAGTTTGAACAACGTGATCACATTGAAAAGATGATGAGTTTGGACAATGTTTTTGACATAGAAGAACTCGCTTCTTGGTTTGATCGGGTAGAAAAAGAGATTGAAAAACCTTCCTATCTATGTGAGCTCAAAGTAGATGGCCTTGCAATTAATCTGACCTACGAAAATGGTCAATTAGTTCGCGGCCTTACGCGCGGCAATGGCGTAACAGGTGAAGATGTAACTCTGAATGTAAAGACAATCAAGGTATTACCGCATCAACTCAGCGGTAAAGATATTCCTTCTCTTATTGAAGTTCGTGGTGAAGTCTTCTTTCCACTTGCTGCATTCAATGAACTCAATGAATCTTTAGAAGAAGCCGGCAAAGCACTCTTTGCAAATCCCCGTAATGGCGCAGCTGGTTCACTTCGACAAAAAGATCCACGTGTTACCGCCTCTCGCCCTTTGAGCTTAGTTGTGCATGGAATTGGTGCGAGAGAAAATATTACTTTTGATTCTCAAAGTGATGCCTATGGATTGCTCAAAAAATTGGGACTACCAACAAGTGAGCGCTTCAAAGTATGTGGAACCCGCGCCGAAGTTGAAAAATTCATTTCTTACTACAACGAACATCGCCACGATGTTGAACATGAAATTGATGGCGTAGTTATCAAAGTAGATTCAATCTTATCTCAAGAAAAACTTGGATTTACTTCGCGAGCCCCTAAATGGGCTATCGCCTATAAGTACCCTCCTGAAGAAGTAGTTACAAAATTACTCGACATTAAGGTCAGCGTTGGTCGAACAGGTCGAGTAACACCCTTTGCATTTATGGAACCGGTAAAAGTTGCTGGTTCAACAATTACCAATGCAACGCTGCACAATGGCGAAGAAATCGTGCGCAAAGGTGTCTTGATTGGTGACTATGTAGTTATTCGCAAAGCGGGCGATGTTATTCCTGAAGTACTCGGTCCAGTTATCGATCGTAGAACGGGTAAAGAAATGGCATTTGTTATGCCTACGCATTGCCCAGAGTGCGCAAGTGAGTTACGGGCCATGAGTGAGGCCGATGTAGATATACGTTGTCCAAATACTCAGAGTTGTCCAGCGCAATTACGAGAGCGGATTTATTACATTGGTTCGCGCGCAGCTCTCGATATTGATGTCTTGGGATATGAGGCAGCTGTTGCACTACTAGAAAGTAAAGTGATTACTGATGAATCTGATCTCTTTGATCTAACAGCTGAGAAACTTAGTAACTCTGATTTCTTTACTAAAAAAGATGGCAGCGCTTCAAAAAATGTTGCAACTTTACTTTCAGCACTTGATGAAGCAAAGACTCGTCCTTTGTGGCGAACGATTGTCGCGCTCTCTATCCGCCACGTAGGTCCTACTGCGGCGCAAGCACTCGCAACCCATTGTGGTTCTATCGATGCAATTTCGAAATCAAATGCAGAAGAGCTTGCACAAATTGATGGGGTAGGAACAACTATTGCTGAATCGATTATTGATTGGTTTAGTATCGATTGGCATCGTAAAATTATTCGCAAATGGAGCGCTGCAGGTGTTCGCGTAGTAGCCGAGGAAGTTCTCTCTTTACCCCAAACATTGGCAGGACTTACTTTCGTAGTTACTGGTGGACTTGAGTCTTTTTCTCGCGATGGAATTTCAGAGACCATCATTGCCCATGGTGGAAAATCAGCATCGGCTGTCTCGAAGAAAACTGATTATCTATTAGTAGGCGCTGAACCCGGATCTAAGTTAGCAAAGGCAGAAGAATTAGGCATCAAAGTTATCGATGAGGCAAAATTCAAAGAACTACTAGCAGGCAAGGGGTAGTATTTCACCATGATAATTCGTGCATCCGAATCAGTTCGTGAACTCCCAGTTCCACCATATGCGTTTGGAATTGGCGCCTTTGCTGTATTTTCTTTACTTCTTTATATAACACTGCGTTTCGACCGGGACTAATTTGTCTGCGGTAGGTATTTACGGAGGCACTTTTGACCCAATTCACTTGGGTCATCTTCATGTAATTACTCAACTACTCCAGCGCGACATTATTGGTCATCTACTTATCGTTCCTGCAGGACAACCATTACTACGGGCAGATGCACCAGTGGCAACGGGTGCCCAAAGACGAGCAATGTGCCAATTAGCGATTGAGTCACTTCCTGCAGATCTTCGATCACGAGTTGAAGTAAATCCAATAGAAATATTGAGAGAGGGTCCTAGTTACGCCATCGACACTGTTGATGCAGTAGCTGCTACTTATCCGGATGCTCAAATCGTTTTATTCGTAGGTTCGGATGCTTATGCCAATATCGACAAATGGCATAGAGTCGAAGAGCTCAAAAACAAATGTAGAATCATTGTTATCGAACGCCCAGGTTATTCTTTCGAAGGTTTGGATATATCTGCTTTAGATATTTCTGCAACACAGATTCGTGAAGGATCAAGTAATCAGATTCCGCAATCTGTTGCTCACTATATAAAGGAGAATGGCCTCTATGCCAGCGCAAAGTAAAACCATTGAAATCACTCAAGTCGCAGCCCACGCAGTTATTGAAAAACTAGCAACAGATGTCATTGCTATCGATCTATCGGACCAGTTAGTTCTGAGCGAAATATTCTTGATTGCAACTGGTCAAAATGTTGCTCAAGTCGATGCTATTGCCGATGAAGTAGAACGCAAGATGACAGAAATTGGCGAGAAGCCTGCACGTCGCGAACATGGCGCCGAATGGATTCTTCTCGATTATTCAGATCTCGTTGTGCACATTCAGAGCAGCGAACTACGCCGTTATTACATGTTGGATAAATTATGGAACGATTGCCCAATGATTGAATTAGATGCAGTAAAGGCTGCCGCACTTCATGGACGGTAATCGCGTACTCCTATGGCGTCATGGCCAAACTGATTGGAATGTAGTCAATAGATTCCAGGGTCACTCTGATATTCCGCTCAACGAAGTCGGTCAATATCAAGTAAAGCATGCAGCAGAAATATTGGCAGGCATGAAACCGACTGCAATTATTTCAAGTGATTTACAGCGTGCGAAATTTACTGCTCAAGCACTCGCTGATCTAACAGGTCTGCAAGTTTCAATCGATGAAAACTTGCGTGAAACAAATGGTGGGCTTTGGGAAGGTAAGACAGGAAAAGAAAATCGTGAAGAAGATTTTCAAAACTTTATTCGCTGGATCGATGGGGAAGATAACCCTGCAGGAACAACAGGGGAGAAGCGAAGCGAAGTAGCCGCCCGAGCAGTGGGCGCAATTCATAAAGCACTTGAGGGAAAAACAAATCAATTATTAGTTGTTGCAACTCACGGTGGAACAGCGCGATGCGTTCTAGGAGATTTACTCAAACTCCCACTAAGTCATTGGGGAGTCATTGGTGGATTATCAAATGCTTCATGGTCAATATTGCAGAGATATCCACGCCAATGGAATTTGATTGAACATAATGCTGGATCAATTCCAGAGCCTGTCTATGGTGAAGAAAGCGGCGCTGCTTCACCCGAATAGTGCGATTCTAAAATTACGATAGGTTTGCCCTCTCGTAAGTACGGGGCTATAGCGCAGCTGGTAGCGCACCTGCATGGCATGCAGGGGGTCAGGGGTTCAAATCCCCTTAGCTCCACATGGCAGATGTAACAACAATTCCTCGCGGATGGAACGCGACAAATATTCCAGATCTCACCGGTAAGAAATTTATAGTCACTGGTGCAACAAGTGGACTGGGAAAAGAAACTGCTCGCGAACTTATTCGCAAGGGCGCTCATGTCACCATCACTGCTCGTGATGAGCGCAAGGGTGAGGCAACATATGTTGAACTAGGGAAAGAGCGAGTCTCATTTTCGATTTTAGATCTGACTTCATTGAAATCGATTCACTCTTTTGCAGCAACTATTACCCACAATTTTGACGTTCTTATTCTCAATGCCGGAATTATGGCTACGCCACTCAAGACAACTGAAGATGGTTTTGAATTGCAGCTTGGCACAAATCATTTGGGTCACTTTGCACTTGCGGCTCTATTGAGAAATAGAGTCCAAGAGCGCATTGTCAGCGTTGCAAGCCAAGCACATCGTCTTGGAAATTTTGGTGATGGGTCTAAAGAAACGATAAGAGATCGTGCGCTTGCAAAAGGTGAATACAAGCCTTGGGGTGCTTACGGTGCGAGCAAGTTAGCAAACTTACTTTTTACCAATGAATTACAGCGTCGCGCAATAAAGAATGATTGGAAGTTCTCTGCATATGCAGCCCACCCAGGTTGGTCTGCAACAAATCTACAAAATGTTTCACCACAAATGCGTGGAGCTTCTTTAGAATCACGAGTTACAGGTGGAATGAATTCACTCTTTGCTCAATCTTCATCTCGAGGTGCACTTCCAACGCTATGTGCAGCTACATATCCAGATTTAGTAGGGGCTTCATATATTGGGCCAGATGGCTTGATGGAGATGCGCGGATTTCCAAAACTAACCCGCGGGACATCACTTGCTTATGATCAATCACTTGCTGCAAATTTATGGTCAGTAAGTGAAGAACTAACTGGCATAACTTGGGCATAAAGCCCGATAAACTCACCTCATGTCCACATCGCAAGGAAACGAAGAGCGCGAACACGCTGCTTACGACTTTGCCTACGTGCAAGAAAAGTGGCTACCTGTTTGGGATGAACTCACTCCCTTCAAATCAGGCCGAGCGGATGATGCTCGTCCAAAGAAATATGTCTTGGATATGTTTCCTTATCCATCGGGTGATTTACATATGGGCCATGCAGAGGCATATGCACTCGGCGATGTAATTGCGCGTTACTGGGTACAAAAAGGTTTCAACGTCATGCACCCAATCGGTTGGGATGAATTTGGTCTTCCTGCAGAAAATGCTGCGATAAAGCGAAATGAAGATCCGCGCATATGGACATATGAAAATATTGCAACGCAGAAAGCATCAATGCGACGTTATGCATGTTCATTCGATTGGGATCGCGTATTCAATACCTGCGATCCGGAGTATTACCGCTGGAATCAATGGTTATTCCTCAAACTTCATGAACGTGGTTTGGCATACCGTAAAGATTCTGCAGTCAACTGGTGTCCTGGATGTCAGACTGTTCTTGCTAACGAGCAGGTAGTTGCAGGCTTATGTGAGCGCTGCGATAGCGCTGTAACAAAGAAGAAATTGAATCAGTGGTATTTCAAGATCACAGATTATGCAGATCGCTTACTCGATGACATGCAACAACTTGAAGGGCTCTGGCCTGACAAAGTTCTCACAATGCAGCGCAACTGGATTGGCCGCTCAACTGGCGCCAATGTGCAATTCGTTATCGAAGGCCGTTCAGAGCCAATCTCCATTTACACAACACGTCCCGATACTTTATACGGCGCAACATTTATGGTTGTTGCAGCGGATTCAGAACTTGCTGCCGAACTTGCAGCAGGTACCACTGCAGATAAAGATTTCAAGGCATATGTCGAGAAGATAAAAGCAGATAGCGATATCGATCGCCTTGCAACCGATCGTCCTAAGAGTGGTCTCTTCTTAGAGCGCTACGCAATCAATCCAGTCAATGGAGAAAAACTACAAATTTGGGCAAGTGATTACGTGCTTGCAGATTATGGAACAGGCGCGATCATGGCCGTTCCAGCACATGATCAACGCGACTTAGATTTCGCGCGCGCAATGAAATTGCCAGTACGAGTAGTTGTTGAAACTGGAGAAGAAGATCCAAGTGAGACAGGTATTGCAACTGTTGGAGATGGAACAGTCATAAATTCTGGTTCGCTCAACGGCTTGAATAAGGCTGCTGCAATTGCTGCAATTAATGCTCAGCTTGAAAAAGATGGTCTTGGTAAATCAGCACGAAACTATCGCTTGCGTGACTGGTTGGTTTCACGCCAGCGATATTGGGGCACACCAATTCCGATTATTCATTGCGAAAAGTGCGGCGAAGTTGGAGTTCCAGAGAACCAACTTCCACTCACTCTTCCCGATGCAGCAGGTCTTGATCTAAAACCAAAGGGAACATCACCACTCGGGGCTGCAACTGCATGGGTGAATGTGAAATGCCCTAAGTGCGGCGCCGATGCAAAGCGCGATACAGACACAATGGATACATTCGTAGATTCATCATGGTATTTCTTACGTTATCCATCGTCGACAAATAATGATGAACCTTTCGCTCGCAAAGATATTGATACATGGTTACCAGTTGATCAATACGTCGGTGGCGTAACACATGCGATCTTGCACTTGCTCTACAGCCGCTTCTTCACAAAAGTACTTGGTGATATGGGCATGCTCTCATTCAATGAACCATTTACTCGTTTGCTCAACCAGGGAATGGTTGTCATGGATGGCTCTGCGATGTCGAAGAGCCGTGGAAATTTAGTTCGTCTCTCTGATGAGTTAGCTCATCACGGCGTCGATGCGATTCGTTTATCGATGGTCTTTGCTGGTCCGCCAGAAGATGATGTTGATTGGTCTGATGTTTCGCCATCGGGTTCTGTGAAGTTTTTGACACGTGCGTGGCGCCTATCAGGAGATATCGCGAGTGCACCTGGTGTTGATTTCACTAAGGGTGATGTGACATTGCGCAAAGCAACTCATAAAGCGCTCAACGATGCGGGTATTGCTGTTGAAACTTTTAGATTCAACGTTGCAATCGCTCGCGTTATGGAACTTGTCAATGCAACTCGCAAAGCAATTGATTCTGGGTGTGGACCAGCCGATCCCGCAACTCGCGAAGCAGTAGAAGCAATTGCAATCATGCTCTCACTTGTTGCTCCATATACATCTGAGGAAATGTGGGAGCGCCTTGGCCACAAACCTGCAGTAGCACGTGCAGGCTGGCCAACTGTAGATCCATCATTACTTGTTGATGAGAGCGTTGTAGCCATCATCCAAATCAATGGAAAAATTAAAGAGCGCATTGAAGTTTCACCATCAATATCTGATGCAGATCTTGAAAAACAAGCTATGGCGCACCCCGTCATCGTTGAAGAGCTCAAAGGTGCCACAATTCTCAAAGTGATTGCTCGCGCTCCAAAACTCGTCAATATCGTTATCAACAGCTAGTAACTCTTTACTCCTCGCGTGATTTCTCGGAGACGAGAATCCGCCAATGGAAAAAATCAAAGATCTTTGGGAACGCATCAATTATTGGTGGCACGACCTTGCTTATAGCGATATTCAAAAGCGCGCATTACTCATTATGGGTGTGGGCTTACTTATTCTCTCTTCATTTGTGGTCTTTCGAGGCAACAGTAAAGAAGTAATTGCAGCACCGCTGATTCCAATTGAGGTTTCAATACCAGAAGTTACGGTTGATGTTGCAGGGGCTGTAAATAATCCAGGCGTTTATTCATTACCCGCGCAATCACGTGTCATTGATGCACTCCGGGCTGCAGGAAATGGTGTTACCGGATCAGATTTGAGCGAGCTCAATTTAGCGCGCGTAGTAAAAGATGGTGAACAAATTTATGTAAATCCAACGGTGCGCACTGTCAACGGCAAAAAAATAATCAAAAAAGTAGTACCTCGAGGTCCAATCAATATAAATAGAGCAAGTGCAAAAGAATTTGATGGCCTTGCAGGAATTGGCCCAGTTATTGCGAAAAGAATTGTGGAATATCGCCGAATCAACGGACCATTTATGACAATCGAAGATCTGCAAAAGGTTTCAGGGATTGGTAGTGCGAAATTCGAAGAGTTCAAGAGCAAAGTCAGCGTTTAGTTGACTACCGCGCGCTAGTCATTGGCGCAGCTATTTGGGCTGGAGCACTTGCTCAAAGTGCTCTTGCCCCATGGCGAATCGCAATAATTTCACTCACTCTCACACTCTTTGCAATCTTTAGTCATAAAGCACGTCTCATTGTTGTCGTTGCTGCGCTCTTAGTTGGCTCGGTAACTATGTCACTTCGACAACAATCACTTGAAAACTCGGCGATAAGGCAATTCAACGGAAAAAGTCTTGAGCTCATCGCCCAAGTTGTTACTGATCCAACAAAGAGCGCGCGCAAGGTCTACGGCTCAACATTTGCACCGCAAAACTACACATTTCTTGCACGAGCGATTCATATTGAGGGTGAGTATGGAAAATTCGATCTGCGCATTCCAGTAAGAATTATTACTCAGGATTCGCATTCTTATTCATTATTGCCCGGTCAGAGTTTTAGTGCACGTGCACGAGTAATCCGTAGCGATGAAGCGCGAGTGGCAGTATTAGCGCTCCTTGAAGGTGATATCACTGTTCTCACTCCTGCATCACGCCTAGCTCGCACACTCGGCAGCATTAGAACCGGTTTGCGAGAGATCAGTGGTGATGGTGATTCTGGCGCACTGATTCCGGGCATGGTCCTTGGTGATACTTCAAAACAAAGTGCACAGTTCAAAGAATCGATGAAGAGGTCGGGACTTACCCACTTAGTTGCAGTCAGTGGAGCAAATTTTGCAATCGTTTCAGGATTTGTGCTCTGGCTTATGCAGTTTTTAGTACGCAAACTTAGATGGAGGCTTGGGGCTACAGCACTGACATTGATTGCATTTATTGCACTCGTTCGTCCATCACCATCTGTCTTACGCGCTGCTGCTATGGCTGCAGTATTGCTACTTGCCCAAGGTAGCGGACGAGCTCGTGATTCTTTGCCAGCATTAGGCTTTGCAATGGGAGCAGTAGTAATTGCTGATCCATGGCAAAGTCGTGATGCAGGATTTGCATTGTCAGTTATGGCAACTGCCGGACTTTTACTCTTTGCTCCAAAAATTATTGCTTATTTCACGCGATTTGTTCCCAAGATTTTTGCAGAAGCACTCGCGCCACCGATTGCTGCAACTTTGTTTTGTTCACCAATTCTTGTGGCGCTCTCTGGCTACATCTCTCCAATATCTGTCGTTGCAAATCTATTGGCAGCCCCAGTTGTCGCCCCAATAACGATTCTGGGCTTTATTGCAGCTCTACTTGCGCCAATTCTTCCAGTCGTTAGCGCAATATTGATTTTCATTATTCGATACCCAGCTGCATTTATTGGCGCTGTGGCTCAATGGGCATCACATTTTCCTGTGTTATCACTTGGTGTTGGCAGGCAGGGATTTATTCGAATAATTCTCATTATTACCATAGCGATATCGATGCGGATTTTTCTCCAACCCATCTTCCGCAAAGTCATTATCTTCTTCTTGATTTTGCTATTAGCGAGTACATGGATTCACCGCTTTCCATCTGGTGATTGGCAGGTGGCGCAATGCGATGTTGGACAAGGTGATTCCTTAGTTCTCAACCTCGGATCTCACAAAGCAATAGTCATTGATGTTGGACCTGATTCTGCAGCAGAAGATCGTTGCTTGAGAGAACTAGGTATTGAAGAAATTGCCTTGATGATACTTACACATTTTCACGCCGACCATGTTCAAGGCTTAGAAGGTGCAATGAATGGGCGAAATATTGGTCAGGTATGGGTGAGCACTAACAGTGCACCACTATCGGAGAGTGTAAGAGTTGATGAACTAATTGGAGATATTCCAAAAATTACAGTGCATCAAGGAATGCGCACTGTTATTCAAGGAGATATATCAATTTCAATTCTATGGCCAGAGATTTCAATGCGTGCATTTGATTCGCTACCGGGTGATGGATCTGCAATAAATAATTCGAGTATTGCAATTTTAGTTGAGACTCCGCATTATTCACTCTTTGCTGCAGGGGATATAGAACCGCCTGTCCAAGTCCAAGTAGCGCCACTGCTACACCACGTGGATATTTACAAAGTGAGTCACCATGGTTCTAAATATCAGGATGAGACTTTGATGAAGATATTGAATCCGCAAGTGGCAATAGTTTCTGTGGGAGCAGGTAATTCCTACGGACATCCCGCTCCCAGTACTATTTCTGCGCTTAGGCAGGGTGGCGCTAGAGTTGTGCGCACGGATCGCGATGGTGCCATTGCACTGACGGCGCGTGAGCATAAGATTTCGATACGAACAAGTAAGAATGGTTTAGATTTATTTAGGTAAGGGAGCCCGCGATGAATTCGTTCTATCTCGTACTTGGCTCTGAAGCAGCTCTTGCCGATCGCGCACTCGCCAAGATTATGGCTGAACTCAAGAGCGAGAGCGCTGAGATAACTACTCTCTTT
>JAPLBJ010000032.1 GCA_026392845.1 Actinomycetota bacterium | reverse complement strand
CTTTAAACCAGGGGTGATTCTTCTCTGCCCAGTAATTCCATGGCTTGCGTGTAAAGTTACAGAATGATGAAACGCGCTATCGCAGAATTCTTTGGGACTGGTGTATTAGTTGCTGTTGTTGTGGGCTCTGGAACTATGGCGGTGAACATCTCGCAAGATGTGGGTGTTCAACTTCTCATAAACACCCTTGCGACAATTTTTGCATTGGGTTTACTTATTGAACTCTTAGGACCAATAAGTGCCGCGCACTTCAACCCATTAGTAAGCCTTGTTAGTGTTATTCGTCGCGAGAAGTCAGTAAGCGAATTTCTTTTTTATGTAGTGGCTCAATGTGCTGGTGGAATCTCAGGTGCGATACTTGCTAATCTGATGTTTTCTCATCCGGCCATTTATATGTCGCAGCACTCTCGAAGCGGCGTAAATCTTTGGCTTGGGGAAGTGGTTGCAACAGCTGGGCTAATTTTCGTGATCTTTCAGGCCATTAATTTTGGTAAGTCAAAGATAATTCCTATTTTGGTCCCTGCGTGGATCGGTTCGGCCTATTTCTTCACCTCCTCTACATCTTTTGCTAACCCAGCCGTCACTATTGCGCGAGCGTTCTCCGATACATTCTCTGGTATCAAACTCTCATCAGTTTCAGGCTTTGTTGGTGCCCAAATTGTTGGCGCACTCATCGGATACGCACTCGTTCTTTACTTCACTTCAGAGAAGGCAGAAAATCATGAGTAAGAAACCCACCGTACTTTTTGTCTGTGTACACAATGCTGGCCGTTCTCAAATGGCTGCAGGTTTTATGCGCGAACTCGGGGGCGACCGAGTTGAAGTTCTATCTGCAGGTTCTGCTCCGAAAGATTCAATCAATCCAATTGCAGTAGAGGCGATGGCAGAAGTTGGCATTGATATCAGGAATCAACAACCAAAAGTTTTGACTACAGAAGCAGTGTTGGAATCCGATGCAGTTATTACGATGGGATGCGGGGATGCTTGTCCCTTCTATCCAGGCAAGCGATATGAAGATTGGGTTCTAGAAGATCCAGCGGGACAGGACATCGATTTTGTTCGCAAAGTACGCGATGAAATCAAAGAAAGAGTTGCGACATTGCTTTCAGAACTCTTGGCAAATTAGTCGAGAACTATCAAATATAATTAACTATGACTATTTCAATGGATCGCATGCTTGCGCATATGGCCTGGGCAAATCAGAAGACCTTTTCGCATCTTGAAACACTCCCTGAAGATTCGCTCAAAGCATTTGCTACTAATCCAGAGTGGTTTGTCGCTGAAATAGTTCACCATATTGTTGATTCTGGAGATCATTACGCATTTCGTATTAATGGTATTCCAGTACTGACTAAACCGGGAGATGCTCCCATCGACGATGTTGTACAAATATCTGATTTAGCTCGCATCAAGGAGCAGGCAGCGAAGGTAGATAAAGCACTTTTAGAATGCGTAAAACTTGACGATATCCAACTTGAATTTGAGAATTATTCGGGGAAGCTAGTAAAGAGATGGCGCTCTACTATTTTGTCACAAGCTATTCATCACGCAACCGAGCACCGTGCGCAAATTGCATCTGCGCTAGAGGCAAAGGGATTTACACCCGTTAACCTCGATGATTTAGATCTATGGTCATATGAGATTGAGACTGGTTTATAAACTTTCTGGACTTATATATAGCCATTTGATTTACTTGGCACGTGTACATCCCTAGACATTTCAAAGCTAGCGATGAAGTGGCCCAAGAATTCTTATCTCACATTGAATCAGGACATGTAGTTAGTAACTCTGAAAAGGGCTTAATTTCCACTCTTATACCTTTGATCTATAATAAAGAAACCAATGCATTCTTAGGTCATATCGCAAAGCAAAATGATCAAGCTTCCCTTGCCACCAATCAAGAGGCACTTCTAATTTCGATGCTCAATGAAACATATATTTCTCCTAATTGGTATGCATCAAAGGCCGAGCATCACAAAGTTGTACCAACGTGGGATTACATGCTCATTCATGCCTATGGTGAGTTAGTAATCCATAACGATGCCGATTGGATTCTCAAACAAGTTACGCGACTTACAAATCGCTTTGAAAAAGATCAACCTAAACCCTGGAGCATTGAGCAGGCACCCGGTGATTATGTTGAAGGCCAAATTCGAGCAATAGTTGGAATTGAACTCAAACTGAGCCGAATTGAAGTCTCATTCAAGATGAGTCAAAACAAGTCAGAGGCTGATTTAGGTGGTGTAATTGCTGGACTTACAAAAGCAGGTAAATCTGCTATTGCCGCTGAAATAGAAAAATTAGGGAGAAAGTGAACTCAGTGATGATGACTTTTATTCAAAGGCTTGCGTCAAGAGCTTTTCTCTCTCTTGTGATGTCGGTGGTAATTTCGCTTGGAATAGTAAGTGGCACCATGAGTGCCAATGCTGCAACTTCAGCAAAGAATGTCTCTGTTCTCAAATCTCCTTCTTATGTTCCTGCGCCACCTGCTAACGGAAGCGATGAGTACCGTTGCTTTGTCCTTGATCCAAAACTTGCAAAAAGTACATTTTTACAATCAGTATTGATTGCTCCAAATAATCCAAGTGTTTCTCATCATGGAATTCTCTATCGGCTAGCAGCAGCAAATACCACGGCTGCAAAAACTTTAGATGCGCAAACAAAAGAGCCAGGTTGGTCTTGTTTTGGTGACACAGGAATTCCAGGTGCTGAAGCATTTGGTGCTGCGCCGTCATCGAGTTGGATTTCATTTTGGGCACCTGGTGGAAACTTCAAGCAGTTCCCAGCAGGAACGGGAATGTCTATGAGCACAGGAGATAAGTTCATACTCCAAGTTCACTATCACGTTATGACTGGCATGAAAGCTAGTAGCGCTACTATGAATGTGACATTGAAGTATGCAACAACTGCAGTCAAGCAACTTAAGACATTCTTATTAGCTGCCCCAATTGAATTAGCATGCTTGGAATCAGAATCTGGGCCACTGTGTAATCGCGACGCTGCAATTGCAGATCTTGCAAAAAGAACATCAGATAAATCACTATTTACTGGCGCAGGATTAACTCTTTCATGCGGGGGAGATATAAGTAATCCTGTGGCAAGCCCTGTATCAACGTGCACCCAAAGGTTGCGTTCACCTGTGACTATTTATGGATCAACTGGCCATATGCACCAACTTGGTAAATCAATTTCTATCACCCTTGAAGATGGGGTCTCAGGAAATATCACAACACTTACTTCTCAAACACAATGGAATTTCGATAATCAAAAAACAGATTGGGTAGCTAAACCTTTAGTTGCAAAAGCTGGCGACAAATTGAGAGTCACATGCACTTACGACCTAAAACTTCGCTCACTTCTTCCAGAATTCAAGAATCAAGCCCCACGTTATGTCGTTTGGGGAGAAGGCTCAAACGATGAAATGTGTCTGGCAATCGTTAATTACGTTGATTAGTATTGACGTATGAGCTCAACTCGCAGACTAGATCAGAGTGATAAGTCTTCGTGGCTTGTTTTGTGGCACGGTTATCTTGAATTCTACAAAACAGATATCCCTGATGAACAAACCGAACTCACTTGGTCAAGATTGCTAGATGCCGAATTCAATATGCATGGTCTAGTCATCGAAGAAGATGGAGTAATGCACGGAATTGTTCATTATTCATTCCAAAATTCAACATGGTCTCCGAATGGTCACTGCTATCTCGAAGATCTATTTGTAGATCCAAATATTCGAGGTAAAGGACTTGGCAGGGCGCTCATCGATGCTGTCTACGATATCGCAGTCAAAGCAGGATGCAGCAGGCTTTATTGGAATACGGATGCAACTAATGAAACTGCGCGCAAACTCTATGACACCTACACAAAGGAATCAGGCAAAATTCAGTATCGAATTCAAATCTCTTCACCCGATTAGCATCAGAAATCGGCAGAGGTTTTAAGAATGCCCCAAATAGCTAATGATTCTCGCGCCAAAGAATTGGCGGCAATCAAGCGAAAGATTCCAAAGATTGATTCTGCCTTCACACTTGCAATCAAGAATCTAGAACCGTGCACATTTGGATTAGTAAAACCTAGAGAAACTCATTATCAATCACTTGTTCGTGCCGTAATTGCTCAGCAGGTAAGTACTGCTGCTGCTCGTACAATCGGCAAAAGGCTTCACGATAAGTGCGAAGGATCCATCACTGCAGAAAAAGTTGGAAGACTATCCCTCAAACAATTGCAATCTATAGGACTAACTGGCGCAAAAGTTAGAACTATCGATGAGCTCACCCAAGCAACACTTTCTGGTGAAATCAACTTCAGGCGATTCACATACCTGGGTAATGAAGAGATTATTCAAGAATTAGTTCCACTCTTTGGAATTGGTCGCTGGACAGTTGAAATGTTTCTCATTTTTCAATTAGGCCGCCTCGATGTGTGGCCAGTAGATGATTTAGCAGTGAGACGTGGTTGGGACAATCTGCACAAAAATACAGAACCAATCAAAGCTAAAGCGCTCCACCAGTTAGGCGAACCCTTTATTGGTATGAGAAGCGTTGTTGCTTGGTATTGCTGGAGAGCTTCCTAACCAAAAATTAGTTGAAGTGAGTCCGTTGCATACTAAGAATTGAAGATATTAATCCACTTTTGAAGTTAGACTCCCACACGTCGATTCAGTTCATTTTTATAAGGAGCAGTAGTGAATCCTGCAGAACTGCTCGGCTTTATTGGTGGTGGAATCGGTATGTTCTACGGAGTACCGCAAGCGTTGCGCATCAGGCGTTTAGGTCATGGCACAGGAGTGAGCCTGCCTACATGGCTACTCACATTTGGCGTTAGTACGTCATGGGCTGCATGGGGTTTTGGGGCACACTCACCATCTGCATTAATCATGAATATTGGTGGCGCACTTGTGAATGGAAGCGTTGTTGTTGCAATCATGCCGAGTCTACGTAAAGCAATACTTTATTTGCTAACAATTACAGCCGCGCTTTGGTTCCTCATTCTTACACTTCCAGACCCAATCGTCTCAGCACTACTTATTGCTCTTGTTTTCTGCTTGGTACCGCAAGTTTTAGAATCATTGAGAAGCCTACAAAATGGAACTACCTCTGCAGTTTCAATAAGAGCGCTAGCCGTGGCGCTACTTAGCAACATCTTTTGGATTGCATACGCTTTTGTAAGAGAGATTCACCTCGTTTTTCTTACTTCGGGGATCGCTATGACAATGATTCTCATAGTTTCAACACTTGAACTTTTGTCTCAGAGAAAGATACGGATGGGAAAGAGCGAGAACTTAAGGTAATATTGGGGTAATTAAGGGGAGTACCTCACTACAGCTATCTCGTCAATACGGTGTAAAAACCCGGGACGCTGGCCGTGAAAACGGTTAGGGAGACCTTGACCATGAAACTAATGGCTATCAAGGGGAGTATTCAATGAATGTAACGATGACAATCTGGGCAATCACCATCGGGCTAATTTTATTGCTCGTTGCAATAGATTTGCTTACAGCTAGTAGGAAGCCACGCGAGATCAAATTTCGCGAAGCCACTGTATGGACACTCTTCTATGTAGCGATTGCCATTGGCTTTGGGGTTTGGGTTTTGAATTACTTCGGATCTAAGTACGGTACGGAATTCTTTGCAGCATATTTAGTGGAGTACTCGCTATCAATCGATAACTTATTTATATTTGTAATTATTTTGACCCAATTTGCAGTTCCTAGAAAAGACCATCAGAGAGTTCTTCTCATCGGTATTGTGCTCGCTCTTATATTTAGAGCGGTCTTTATCGCTATCGGTGCGGTTGCGTTGGCGAATTTCACCTTTACCTTCGTAATCTTTGGAGCAATTCTTATTTGGACAGGAATCGGACTCTTCAAGCATTGGGATGAAGATCCGGACCCAAGTGAGAACATGTTAGTTCGCACAATTCGTAAGAAAATTGCGATAGTTGATGAATATCATGGCTCTAAGCTCTTTGTAAAAATTGAAGGCAAGAAGTTCGCTACACCGATGTTCCTTGTGATTATTGCGATTGGCTCAACTGATTTACTCTTTGCTCTGGATTCAATCCCTGCAACTTTTGGTGTTACATCTGAGCCATTTTTAGTCTTTACCGCAAATGCATTTGCCTTACTGGGATTGCGCGCTTTGTACTTCCTTCTCAAAGGTCTTCTCGACAAGTTGATCTATCTATCTCTTGGACTCTCATTCATCCTAATGTTTATTGGATGCAAGCTCATATTGACCTATCTCCATGAAGTCTTTACCGAGGTTCCTAAGATCACTACACCTGTTAGCCTTGGCGTCATTGCAACGATATTAATCATTTCAACAGTAGCAAGTGTTATTAAGAGCAAGAAAGATCCAAGCGCTACAGCTCATGCTGGTCGCATGAATGTTGAGGATAAAGAAGATAACTGATGGCTAATATCAAGAAATTATGGAAAGCGCTCCCACGATCGGTTAGACAACTCATTGTTCTAGTCATTGGTTCTACCCTGATTTTGGTTGGCTTGGCTTTGATAATTTTGCCTGGACCTTTCACCATGCCGTTAGTGATCCTTGGCCTTTTTGTCTTGGCAATTGAGTTTGCGTGGGCAGAATCGCTACTTACTCGCGCTAAGAATCACGCAAAGAAACTTGATCCTCGAAAAATCAAAAAAACTAAACCTAAAGATTCATAATTAGCTTGAGCGTGGTTTGAAGAACATCAATAGATGATTTAGCCAATAAATTCAGGGTCATATTTTCGACCCTGGTCATGAATACAGCTTTTATTATCTGTTCCTTTTGCGCACTCATCACAGAGCAAAACTAATTCATGACATGTAGCTGTTTGGCAGTTATAGAACTGCTTTGTTGGCGCGTTACAGCCTTCACATTTACCGATGACTTTAGCCTTAGATGAGAAATCAATTGCTAGGCGATCATCGAATGTGAAGAGGGAACCTTGCCATAAGCTCTTATCTCCATATTTCTTGCCATAGCGAACGATGCCACCTTTGATCTGGTAGACCTCATTGAATCCACGCTTTTTCATAACGGATGAGAGAATTTCGCAGCGAATTCCACCAGTGCAATAGGTAATTACTGGCTTGTCTTTGATGTGGTCGTATTTTCCGCTTTCAATTTCCTCTACAAAATCGCGAGAGGACTCAGTACTTGGAATAATTGCGTTAGTAAATTTCCCAATTTTTGCTTCGAATGCATTGCGGCCATCGAAGAAAACTACTTCATCGCCACGCTCTGCAACGAGGGCATCTACTTCTTCAGGGCGAAGGTGAATACCAGCACCGACAACTCCATTTTCATCTACCTCGATAATATCTGGGTCACCAAAGGCCACTAGTTCATCACGAACACGTACTTGAAGACGTGGAAAGTCATTTCCAGTTCCTTTAGACCACTTGAATTCAGTCTTCTTGAAGCCAGGATAGAGCTTTGTTTTATGAACATATTCCTTAAGTACATCCATCTCTCCACCGAGTGTGCCGTTGATTCCATGTTTAGAGATAATGATGCGACCTTTGAGTTCAAGAGTTTCACAAAGAGTCTGTTGCCAGAATTGCATCGCAGGGAGATCGGAAATCGGTGTGAAGCAGTAGTAAAGAATAACTTTCGGCATCGCCATGTCGCTAGTTTACCTTCTCTTTATTAGCGGGCTACGACGCGATAACGCTCGAGAGAGCCATCTGTTGCATAAGCGATACGCACGCCAGCAGATTTAGAGGTGCTGAGCCCATCAATTATCTGTGCGGTCAAGATTTCACCAGGTGCCACAACGGCGACTCCTGGTGGATATGGAGCAATGAGATCTGCAGAAATGCGGCCCAGTGCTTCTTTAGCGCTTACCATTTCAGTCTTTGCAAAATATGCATCGCGCATTGAAATCCCCTTTTGTGGAATTACAGACCAACTCAACGCTGTTGCAGTTTCGCGCGCAGTTGTTGCTTGTTCTATGCCCCTAATTGATTAGCGCGTAGCACTACTTTTACAGGGTCAAAACGGCCCGCTGCAAAATTAGCTGGATTGAGGAAAATCTCTTGTGAAAATTCCTTTTGTACTAGCGCCTTGAAATCTTTTACATTAGAAATCAGTTGACTGAGTAATTCTTCACCACGTGTTTGCAAAAGTGCACGGCATCCATCAATAGAGGCAAGTGGTGCGCCTGCAGGAGAAGTTGTGTGAGTTGTTTCGAAACTTTGTTCAAGGCGATCTAGGTTCAGGTATTGCCCGCGTGCAATTAATAATGCTGAAGCGCTATAGCCAGGAAGTGCCTTATGTGTACTAGTAATAAGTGCATCTGCGCCAAGTTGAATTACATGGCGAGGTAGTTCTGGATGAAATCCAAAGTGCCCACCCCATGCGGCATCAATAACGACAGGGATTGAATGTTCATGCGCTTTAGTAATGAGGGCAGCAATATCAGAAAGGGTCCCTAAATAACCAGGTTCTGTAAGCAAGAGTGCAATTGGTTTTTCACTAAGAACTTTTTCAAATTCAGATACTGATATTCCCGTAGGAACACCTGTTGCGCTATCAATATCGGGAGAGAGCCACAGTGGTTCAAGACCAGCAAGAACTAAAGCACTCAGTACAGAGCGATGAGCGGTTCGCGATAGTGCAACTTTGTCTCCAGGTTTACCAAGGGCAAGAATTACTGCTTGGTTCACATGTGTTGATCCACCAGTTGAAAACCGAGCAAAATCGCCACCCCATAATGTGGCAGCTAACTTCTCGGCCTTTATCAATGTTCCCTGAGTTAGTTTGATTTCATCTAAACCTCCATAGAGAGGTGTATCGCTATCGACAACAGCGCCGAGGCCAGCATCAAGGCGTGATGCTCTCTGCTTATGCCCAGGAATTGTGAACGGCAGGCGCTCGCTTTCAAAGTAGGAGAGGTATGCATCAAGGAGTGGAGCACTATCGCGCAGTTCACTCATTGATCTACTCCTCTTCCTTATCTCTTCACTTACAAGGGTAACTTCTTGGCGCGCGTATGAGAAATATGGCTCTAGACTTTAACCATGACCACACTTACTAGTTTGACCCAAGAACGTCGGTTGGTTACCGCAATTCCGGGACCCAAATCACTCGAGGCGCTACAACGCCGTAGTGAAGCGACTTCTGGGGGACTAGGTATGGCTATACCCGTCATTATTGAGCGCGCTAGTGATGCGATTTTGCTCGATATCGATGGAAATCAAATTATTGATCTTGGTTCAGGCATTGGTGTTACAACTGTTGGTAATTCAACATCTCGCGTTGTTGATCGCGTTATCGAGCAGGCGCAAGCATTTACACATACTTGTTTCACCGTTGCTCCATATATGAATTACATCGAAGTATGCGAAAAACTCAATGCTGCAGTTCCTGGTCCATTCAAAAAGAAATCAGTTCTTGTGAATTCAGGTGCAGAAGCCGTAGAGAATGCAATCAAGATTGCACGTCACTACACAAAGCGTCCAGCAATCGTTGTTTTCGAACATAGCTACCACGGTCGTACAAATTTGACGATGGCACTTACTGCAAAAAACATGCCATACAAAGAAGGTTTCGGCCCATTTGCGCCAGAAATTTATCGCGTGCCAATGCCTTATTCATTGCGCTGGCTTGGTGATAAAAAGACAATTACTGAAGATGCAATGGAAATGATTACTCATAAAATCGAAAAAGAGATTGGTGCACACAATGTTGCAGCCATCTTGATTGAGCCAATTCAAGGAGAGGGTGGATTTATCGTTCCACCTAAGGGATTCTTGCCAGCACTTTCAAAGTATTCAACAGAAAATGGAATTATCTTTATTGCAGATGAAGTACAAACTGGCTTTGCACGTACTGGCCATATGTTTGCAGTTGAAGAAGAAGGAGTATTTCCTGACATGGTCGTAACAGCGAAAGGAATTGCAGGTGGACTTCCACTTGCAGCAGTTACGGGCCGCGCTGAAATTATGGATTCTGTTCATGCCTCAGGACTTGGCGGAACATACGGTGGTAACCCGCTTGCATGTGCTGCTTCCCTTGGTGTCTTTGAAACTATTGAAGAAGAGAACCTTGTAGCGCGCGCTGCCCACATTGGCGAAATACTTGGAAAATCTTTGCGAGCACTCGCTGCCAAGTATCCAATCATCGCTGAAATTCGTGGCCGTGGTGCTATGCAAGCAATTGAATTAGTGATGCCAGGAACTCTGGATCCAAATACTGCGGCGATGAGCGCTGTTGTGAAGTATTGCCAGAGCAAAGGTGTTCTTGTTCTAACAGCTGGAACTTATTCCAACGTGATTCGATTCTTGCCACCGGTGGTCATCACTGATGAGCTTTTGCTCGATGCTATGGGCGTTCTAGAAGAGGCATTCGCTTCCCTCTAAACAGTATTTAGCCCTACCTTCTCACCCCTACTAGGGTGATTTTGCCTTCCTTTTTTGCTCAATCTGTATCACCCTTACCTCATGACCACTAGGGCAATCCAGACTCACGTGGGTGATTTATTGCCTGGTGCATCTCTTGCGCATACCACCCCACCTGCAATGCCTGGAAACTTCTTGTCACGAAAAAGTCGTCTTGACCTCTTTGACACGCAAGCACCGGGTGCCACACTCGTCGTTGCCCCACCTGGCTATGGAAAAACTACCTTAGTTGCTGAATGGTCACATCAAAATAAAGAGCGCGTTTTTTGGGCCACGGCGACAGGAAATGAAAAAACAGCTGATTTTAGAAATATTGTTTTTCAAGCGGTAAGAAATGTTATTCCAGATTTTGCTCCCTGGTTCAAACCGAATACCGATCTAGACTCGATGGAAATATTCAAAAGATTCTTTGAGGATATTGCAGCGTTAGGCAATGACTATGTATTTGTTCTAGATAATGGAACTCTGTCAGAGAATTTGAATGCAGTAAAACTCGCGCAGTACATGGTCGATATCATTCCTGATAATTTACACTTGATTTTGATTCGGCGCACTGCTGTAGAATTATCGTTTGTTCGTTTTGCGCAGCGCGGAAATTTGAACTTAATTTCCGCCACCGACCTTAAATTTGATGAAGCTGAGATTGCTTCGATTGCAAGTCTCAATGGACTCGATTCTTGTGATCCTGATATTGACTCAACTCTAAAATTAGCAAATGGTTGGCCAGTTTGTGTTCAGTTACTTGCCAAGAATTATTCAAGGGGTATGAGATTGACGAATTTTTCTATTAAAATGGCATCCCCTATGGAGCCTCTAAGAATTCTTACAACAGAGACTTTCAATATTCTCAGTGTTACAGAACAAGAACAGCTTATGAAGCTCTCCATACTCAAGGAATTTGATTTAGATACAGCACAAATCATTCTTGGTAAAGATTATTCAATTCAATATCTCAATCGTATTAGCAGTGACGGCTTTCTCACTATTGATGAGTCTGCTAATCCGCGTTATGAATTCAATACAATTTTTCGAGAAACAATTCAACATCTTGCTGCCGAAAAGGGAATTGATTTAGCGCCTACGCGGAAGCATTTGATGGAATATTTCATCTTTCGCAAGATGATTCATGAGGCAGTCGAACAGGTATTTGAGCTCAATGATTTTATAAAAATGCACGATCTTCTCAAAGAGTATTCACGCCAGCTCACTGCAACTGGCCAAGGCGATCAAATGATTCGTTTAGCACCGTATGCAGGCGATGACAGTCCTCATGGGTTATTACTTCGCAAAACTGTAGAAGTAATGGGGCATGTAACAAATCTAAATTTTATGCAGGCAGAAATCGAAGCCCAGCAACTGATTCTTGAGTCAGCGAATAGTCCAATCGGGGATTTCATACGGAAAATTGCCAACGCAGCGATGATGTACGTCAATTTTTCAAAAGGACGAATTACTGAGATTGATACTCATGAAAATGAATTATTCGATGAAGAAGTAATCACCGGTGATTTAGAAACAAGTGACAAGATTGCAATTCTTAGAATTGCTGGCGATAAAGCATTTATTTTTGACTACCAAGGCTCGTTAGAAATGATTTGTGGTAGGGCACAAGGAATAGCTCTAAAAGGCGTAGATGTGGGCGTTCCATATAACCTCAATATTTTGAATTGCATGTCACTTTTTACAAAAGGTAATTATCTAGAAGCTTTTGATGCCGCACGACTTGCAATAGCGCAAGCAGAGGAAAAGGGTTATGTTGGAATTGCAGGACCAATCGAAGCCTACATAGTTCTTGGGCGTTGCTATTTAGAATTTTCCAAAATTGATGAAGCGTACACAGCAATTTTGCATGCGCGTGATTTGTCAAAAGAGTGGAAACAATGGCCTTGGTATTTTGTTGCTGAAGGAATTTTGATCCGCCTTGAAGTAAGTATGGGGGATTACCCACGTGCTACTGAAATGATTCG
>JAPLBJ010000029.1 GCA_026392845.1 Actinomycetota bacterium | reverse complement strand
TGCCGAATATTTGTTATTAGCACCGGGTGAAGTTGTATTGAATTCTTCACGCGGAACAAGTGCCCTGGGACTTGTGAGAGATTCTCGTGTTACATCAGAATCAATTAAAAATTTAGTGCGCGCTGTCAGGCGTTCAAATATTTTTCAAGAGGCTACTGTTGAGCTGCCACGCGGTCCGGTTGGTGAAGGTACACATGACTTATTAGTTCGTGTTTCACCCTTTGGGAATCAAGGATTAGTAATTGTTCTGATTTTTGATGATAGTGAGTTTAGACGTTTAGATTCGATTCGCCGAGACTTCGTTGCCAATATTTCACACGAGCTAAAAACACCTATTGGCGCTCTCTCAATTTTGAGCGAGGCTGTTCTTGGTGCAAGCGATGATCCTGAAGCAGTTGTTCGCTTTGCTGGACGGATGCAAGTAGAGGCAAAGCGTCTGTCTGATTTAGTTCAAGAAATTATCAACTTATCAAGATTGCAAGATGATGACCCACTTGTTGATGCAAAAGTCATTCCGATTGCCGATCTTATTCGCCAAGCGATAGATGAATCAAAACTGACCGCTGAATCTAGAAAAATTAGCATCGCTTTTGATTGCAAGGTTGAAAGTCTTGTTTTGGGTGATCGAGGTCAACTAGAGATGGCGATTAGCAATTTAGTTGAGAACGCCATCAATTACAGTCCTGATGCAACTCAAGTTGCTGTGACTCTGGCAAAAGCAGAAGGACTTGTTGAAATCTCTATCAAAGATCAAGGTATAGGTATTCCTGATAAAGACTTGGAGAGAATTTTCGAGCGTTTTTATCGTGTTGATCCGGCGCGCTCGCGTGCAACAGGTGGAACCGGTCTTGGCCTTTCAATAGTAAAACACGTTGCAACTAATCATGGTGGCGATATTTCAGTATGGAGTGCTGAAAGTGCTGGAAGTACTTTCACTTTACGTTTACCCGAATATGTAGATTCAATCAAAAGCCTGGAGGCAATGTAATGACACGTATCCTTGTAGTAGAAGATGAAGATTCATTTTCTGATGCACTCAGTTATTTACTTGGCCGCGAAGGATTTGAAGTTGGCGTTGCCGACACAGGTCCTAAAGCAATTGAAGAATTTGATCGCAATGGTGCAGATTTAGTTTTACTCGACCTTATGTTGCCTGGTCTATCTGGCACTGAAGTGTGTCGTCAACTACGTCAGCGTTCAAATATTCCAATAATCATGCTTACCGCTAAAGATTCAGAGGTCGATAAAGTTGTTGGGCTAGAACTCGGCGCAGATGATTATGTAACTAAGCCATATTCTTCTCGCGAATTGGTTGCTCGCATTCGCGCAGTACTCCGCCGCAATGGATCATTAGCTGATGGCGATATAGATGGCCCTATCTTGGCTGCAGGACCTGTACGCATGGATGTAGACCGCCATATGGTTTCGGTGGGAACTAATACAGTTCAACTACCACTAAAAGAATTTGAATTACTTGAATTCCTTATGCGAAATTCTGGCCGCGTCCTTACCCGTATTCAATTGATAGATCGCGTATGGGGCAGTGATTATGTTGGTGATACCAAGACTCTTGATGTTCATATCAAGCGCCTACGTGCAAAAATCGAAGAAGATCCTGCAAATCCAGTATTTATCCAGACCGTTCGCGGTCTTGGTTACAAGATGGAAGCGTGAACTAAGCAGTAATTCCTGCATACGTGTCGCGTTGATCGCGCACAATTGCATTGATTGTTACTAGTCCAGCCTTTGCAAAAAAGAGCGAAACAACTGTCTCTTTACCTGCAGAGACGTTCATTCCAGGAATAACTGCCTTGGCATTAGCTGATGCGCCTTCAAATTGAATGACAGAATTCTTTGTCAAGATTGATTCACCTGAATATTGAGCATCTATTCCATTGACAGATATTCCAAGCAGTGCATCTTCTTTATCTGCGCTATTGATAATGCTTCCAACTAAAACACCGGTTCCGCTTCCATCGCTGAGTTCAACTAATAATAGATTGCGCACTTTGATGTTACTTCCATCTTTAGTTATTGCAGTCTCTGCACCATCTGTTACACGTGTAATTCCGCGACTTTGAGCATCTGGTCCTGCACCACATCCTGTTAGCGAGATTGCTAAAACAAGTGTTGTTGCAGTGATGAGAGTGTTACGTAGTCGCATCAATTTCTCCTTGTACCTAAAAAAACATAAAGAATGAATTTGTCAAGTCATTTCCTATGCATATTCTCTCACGCATTTTTACCAATTTCATACGCGTAAAGGCCTCTATATCGAGGTGACTGATGTCAGTAATGGCTGGTATTATTATCCTTCTAGCGAAGGGCAACACATGTCATTTAAGGTCGGCGAAACCGTTGTTTATCCCCATCACGGAGCAGCACTCATTGAAGCTATTGAGACTCGTGTGATCAAAGGCGAAGAGAAGACCTACCTAGTTCTAAAAGTTGCTCAAGGAGATTTAACGGTTCGCGTTCCTGCAGAAAATGTTGATCTTGTTGGTGTTCGCGATGTTGTAGATAGCGCCGGTCTTGACCGCGTATTCAACGTACTTCGCCAGCCATACACAGAAGAACCAACAAACTGGTCACGTCGCTACAAAGCAAATCTTGAAAAATTAGCATCAGGTGATGTCATCAAGGTCGCAGAAGTTGTGCGCGATCTTTATCGTCGCGATCTCGATCGTGGACTATCAGCTGGTGAAAAGCGCATGCTCGCCAAGGCGAAGCAGATTCTTATCTCAGAGCTCGCACTTGCTGAGCGCACTGATGAAGAGAAGGCTGCAACGATCCTTGACGAGGTTCTAGCTTCCTAAGCAATATATGAAGTGCGCAGCAATCATTGCCGCTGCTGGCAGTGGTGAAAGATTTGGCGCACAGATTCCTAAAGCCCTCATTCAACTGGGCGATCGCACACTTATCGAGCACGCTGTTGGCGCGCTCGCACCAGTTGCAACACAAATAATTATTACTGCTCCAGCCGGTTACGAAGATCAAATTCGCGCACTTGTCGGCAACGGCATTGATGTCGTTACTGGTGGAGCAACACGTTCCGAAAGTGTCCGAAACGGTCTAGCCCTAGTTGCCTCTGATATTGATTACGTATTAGTTCACGATGCAGCGCGCGCACTGGCAACAACGCGCTTAGCGCAAGAGGTGCTTGCTCAATTAGAGAGTGGTGAGAAAGCCGTCATCCCTGGTTTGGAACAAATAGATACAGTCAAAGTTGTCGATGCTTCCGGTTATGTTGTTGCTACGCCAGATCGCAAGGAACTTCGCCGAGTTCAAACTCCTCAAGGATTTTCTCGCCAACTACTAGTTGATGCGCATGCATCACATAGCGATGCAACAGATGATGGCGCACTCGTTGAAAGTATGGGCGTAAAAGTTAAGGTCATTCAAGGTGAAGAACGCGCTCTAAAAATTACAACGTCCGCCGATCTTTCAATCGCTCTTTCATATCTTGGCAGAGCTTCAGAATTTAGAAGTGGCGTTGGTGTTGATGCTCATACATTTGTACAAGGTAAGCCACTCTGGCTTGCAGGTATTGAGTGGCCAGATGAAATAGGAGTTGAAGGACACTCTGATGGAGATGTTGCGGCGCATGCTATTTGTGACGCGCTCTTTGCCGCAAGTGGCCTTAGTGATCTTGGTATTAATTTTGGAGTGAATCGCCCTGAATATGCTGGTGCATCTGGAGCGCAATTGCTCAAAGAAACGTTAGCCATGATTACAAAAGCTGGTTACATAATTTCACATGTATCTGTGCAAGTAATTGCTAATCGACCAAAATTAGGGCCGCGCAGAATTGAAGCAATTGCAGCGCTATCAAACGCGCTAGGCGGAGCATCAGTTTCATTACTCGCAACAACTACCGATGGAATGGGTCTAACAGGTGAAGGAAAAGGCATTGCAGCGATTGCATCAGCCGCCATTTTTAAGGATTCAACACACTCACGGTAGACTCATCACATGAGTTCGCTATCGCTGTATGACACGCTAACTCGCACAACAACACCATTTTCTCCAGTTATCGCAGGCAAAGCTTCAATCTATGTCTGCGGTGCAACTGTTCAGGCTGCTCCGCATATTGGCCATGTTCGAAGTGGAGTGAACTTTGATATTTTGCGCCGCTGGCTAATCAAGAGTGGCTACGACGTTACCTTTATCCGCAATGTCACTGATATTGATGACAAAATTTTGCACAAAGCTATACACGAAGAAATGCCTTGGTGGGCACTTGCCATGAAGTACGAGCGCGCATTTAGCGCTGCATACACGGCTTTGAATGTTGCTCCTCCAACATATGAGCCACGAGCAACTGGGCACATAACGCAGATGATTGAACTTATGCAATTACTCATTGAAAAAGGCGCTGCATATGCACCGGGTAATGGCGATGTTTATTTAGATGTTCGCAAACTATCTTCTTACCTCACACTTTCGCGTCAAAAGTTAGATGATTTGCAACCTGCAGCAGATGCCGATGAAGTAAATAAGAAAGATCCACGCGACTTTGCACTTTGGAAAGCTGCTAAAGAAGGAGATCCTTCATGGCCAACTCCATGGGGACCGGGGCGTCCTGGTTGGCATTTGGAATGTTCTGCAATGGCGCACGCATACCTTGGTGAGACTTTTGATATTCACGGCGGTGGATTAGATCTTGTATTCCCACATCACGAGAATGAGATTGCACAATCCGAATCTGCCGGTTACGGCTTTGCTAAGCGTTGGATGCACAATGCCTGGGTGACTCAATCTGGTGAGAAGATGAGTAAATCACTTGGAAATACATTGCAAGTAGCAGAAATTCTCAAGCGAGTGCGCGGAATTGAATTGCGCTGGTATCTAGGAAGTGCTCACTACCGTTCAATGTTGGAGTATTCAGAGGCGGCACTTGATGAATCAGCGACAGCATTTAGACGTATCGAAGCATTCCTACATCGCAGTGTTGAAATTATTGGCACGCTACCAACGCCTTTTATTAGTTCTGGATTCGCTGATGCCATGAACGATGATTTAGCAGTTCCAACAGCACTGGCATCTATTTCCGAAAGCTTGCGCACAGGAAATACTGCAATTACTGATGGAAATAAGGCTCTCATTGTGCAAAGCGCTAATGAAATACGCGGGGCGTTAGAAGTACTTGGTTGCGATCCATTTGACGCAACATTCGCTCAATCTGGAGGGGAAGATCTAACAGGCGCCCTCGATGGAGTTATTCAATTAGCATTGACACAACGGGCCGCAGCGCGCGAACGAAAAGATTTTGCAGCATCAGATCAAATACGAGATGGTTTATCTGCATTAGGAATAACGATTGAAGATACGGCACAAGGGCCACGATGGTCGATCTCACGAAGCGAAGGCGAATAACAATGGCCGGTAATTCAAGTCGAAAAGGCGCAGTGCGCGGATCTAAAAAAGGTCCATCAGGTGGCACTGGCGGGAATAACAAACGTCGCTTAGAAGGTAAAGGTCCAACACCTAAAGCAGAAGATCGTCCCTATCACGCAGTTGCAAAGCGCAAAAAAGCTGCAGAGAAAAAGGGCGACAAAGTAACGACAACGCGTCGTCCAAGCGATGCGCGACCTGCAACTACTCGATCAACTTCACCACGTGCTAGTGCAGCGCGTAGTGATCGCGGACGTAGTGATCGCAGTAAAGGTGAAATCGTTTCAGGTCGCAATGCAGTCCTTGAAGCGCTTCGTGAAAATGTTCCAGCAACAGAATTGTTAGTTGCACGTAGTATCGACGTGGATGATCGCGTTGCTGAGTCATTGCAACTAGCACTTCACCACGGCCTACCAATTCGTGAAAGCCATCGCGCAGAGATTGAGGGAATTTCACCCAATAGCCAAGGAATTATTCTTGCTATCAAGCCATATCAATATTCAAGCTTTGAAGAAATTTCACAGCGTGCAAAACACCCAGCACTCATTGTCGCCCTCGATGGCGTAACTGATCCGCGTAACTTAGGTGCAATTGTTCGTACTGCTGCAGCATTCGTGGCAGCGGGAGTTGTTATGACAGAGCGCCGCGCTGCAGGAATGACAGCATCTGCATGGAAGAGTTCAGCAGGAGCTGCAGCTCGAATGCCTATTGCTCAAGTAACGAACTTAGCTCGCACTATTGATGAAGCAAAACAAAATGGCCTCTTTGTTGTCGGCCTCGATGGCGAATCA
>JAPLBJ010000056.1 GCA_026392845.1 Actinomycetota bacterium | reverse complement strand
AATTATTGATGCACATATTTGAAGGTACTGCTGATATAGAAACCATTAATTTCAAAGGGCAGAAGTACACCAGAAACAGCGAAGGCTCAGATAAAGATTCTCAAACTTACTTCTACTCAAAATGACCAAATTTTATTGAGTTAGGTTCAATCTATTTATTGCGGCTCCTGCTTCAGCGCGATTCTTCACTCGTAACATTGCATAAAGCTTGACGGTTTCATATCTGGCAGCGGACTCTGAATAAGAAAGTGCTCGCGCGATCTCAGTATTTGTCTTTCCCTCTGAAATCATCACAGCAATCTTCTTTAGCTTCGGAGTGAGTTTCATGTCTGCTAATTCTCTTTCGGCATCAGAATCCAGAGTTTTTTGTCCTGATTCTTTTTGTTCAGTAGTAGATGTATGGTCTATGGCAATCCCTACTATCTGGGCTACACATGAGAAAAAGTCTTGAATTCCTTCATCGCATTCAACTTCCTTTTCAAAAAGAAATTCTAAAGCACCCCAGATTTCATCTTCTGAGGTGATGGGAAGACAGACAAGCCCTTGTATTTCTGGATTGATATTGCAGATCTCTGCTCCCTCGTCGCTGTAATTGAGCAAAGCGCTTCGGGTTTCAAAAAAGATACCGACGTTAAATCTAATGGCCTCTAGCTCGGGCGCCTTTGAATCAACAGTAATTCTTATATGTTCCGTTAAAGGAATATCATGATTTGAAATCTGCGTTACTACAGTCAGTTTATTTGAAGAAGTGATCTTCCTAAGGCAAATTCCAGTTAGTCCCCAACTGGTGGGGCATCGTAAATATAGATTTTGGATAAAGTTTTCAACGTGATGCGCTTTTTTTGCGAGCATAAGACTCTCTTTGAGAAAGTTAAGTATCTGCTCTTCTCGTGATGCCTTCATGGGATTAGACAATGCGTAAACAACATTTGGCATATCTAGACGGCCTGAATAACGAGGCCCACTTGTAGATTTATCTTTACGCGCGACTAGCATTTGTTCATCCTTTGCATCACAATAAAGAAATTCTCTCTCGCCTTTCCGCATTGCACAAGGGTTAACAATTAGATCTTCACTGTGAAGCACGTATTTGGGTCATTGAAGACAAATTTGAGGGTTAGAAATCGCCACATACGTCTGCCCTTATTACTAATGAGTATGAATACAGCAAGATTGACTGTTATATCTTGCGAGAGCTCAAAACTGCATTTACCCTTGGGTATTCCTAGCAAGGGTGGTTGCGATGAAGTACAAGTCAGTAAAGGGTTTGCTAACAGGAGATGAGTCACTAATCCCTGTAACTTTTATCGATAAACTCGAAGACATATTGCATGGCTTTCTTGGAATCGTATTATTCGTAATTTCTGTATTAGCCGCCGGTTACACCTTGCAACGCCTGATTGAAACACGTCCATTCTTCCCACTAGGAATGATTCAAGGCATTAATGACATCTTGTTCGTTGTAATTATTCTAGAAATCATGCGCACAGTTATTGTGCGATTTACTGATGGAGTTTTCCAACTAGATAACTTCTTGATCATCGGCGTTATTGCTGCAGTTCGACATATTCTTACTGTCGGAGCATCACTAACTATGGAAAAAGAGAAGACAACGGAATATTTCAATCGAGCACTCATGGAAATGGGCGTAAACACGGGAATAGTTGTGGCACTTGTATTCGCATTATTTTTAGCACGTGCAGCTCGCGCAAGGTCCACCTCAAAATAGTTCTCACATCTATAAGCCATCAATAGCGGCTGGTGACGTGACTACTACTTTGGACTTACTCCCACCCGACTATAACCTCGCCAACTTGATAAGCAGCGACGGGGTGGTAAAAAGACATTGGCTCGTCTTGCTCAGCATGTACTAATTTCAGATTCGGAAATGCCTGAAGCAATTGCATAATTCCTTCTTTAATTTCTATGCGAGCTACTTGTTGGCCAAGGCAGCCATGAAGTCCATTACCAAAACCCAAATGACCAAATGCGTCACGAGTTAAATCAAATCGATACGGATCCGGATACTGTCTTTCATCATAATTTGCTGCCACAGCAGAGACAGAGACTGATTGACCACGAGCTATTTTTACTCCGCCAACTTCAACATCTTCCATTGCAGTTCGAGGGAACATAGTCAAAAAAACTGCACTGATACGTAGTAATTCTTCAACCCCTCCATCAATTAATGCTGGATTGTCTCGGAGCGCTTGGAGTTGTTCTGGATGCTTTAGAAGAGCCACAATTCCTGTGGAGATCATGTAGGCAACGTTATCTCTTCCAGAAACCATCAATGAAAGAGTTAAGCCTTCTATTTCCTTTTCCAGAAGTTCTGATTTCACTAGATCACTCAGGAGATCATCTGAAGGTGACTCTTTCTTAAAAGCTAGAACTTTTCTCAAGTATTCAATCTTTTCGTTCTCTTCAGATTTTCCAACAAATAATCTTTCATAATCACCGAAAAGAAAATCAGGAATTCCGAGAACGCGAGCATGACCCGCTGCGGAAATTGGCTCCGAATAGTGTTCGCTTAGATTAACTGGTGAACCTTGGGCGATTAGATTTTCGATCTGTTTAGAAACTGCTGCTTTGATGTCAGATTCGTATCCTTTTGCGGATCGAACTGAAAAACGACTCGTGGCTGCTCGCCTAATCTTTAGGTGTTGTTCACCATCTAAAAATAGTAAGTTCCCCGGGTCTAGATCACTCGCCGTTGAAAGCTCACCATCAACGATATTGATACCAAGTGCAGACTCTTCACGATCAATATGATGTAAAGGCATTCTGATTGGTTTTTGGCTGAAACGTTTATCTTCCAGGATTAGTTTCGCTAATTCATATCGAGTAACAACGAGACCTTGATGACCATCCTCATATTCCAAGGGCGTTGCAGCGCCTTCTTTACGCCAGTGATCTAATGTGGAAGAAGGACTTAGAGGGGTTCCGTCAATCGGTAATTTACGAATCTCATGCATAGGACATTTACTAGCGTCACTATCCGATATAGGTTCGCTCACTTTTAAATCTTATAGTCATCACTTTAACTTGGCTAGGTGTAGAGATAAAGAACTGGTGGCGGGTGAAGGATTTGAACCTTCGAAGGCAGAGCCGGGGGATTTACAGTCCCCTCCCATTGGCCGCTCGGGCAACCCGCCAAGGGTTTGTAACGGCTTACGTAGATTACCTTATTTATCGAGACTCTCGAAATCCTAGTTATTCAGGCAATATAACTGGGATTTGAGACATAAGTCCACCATCAATTACATACGAACTTCCAGTGATGAACGATGCTTTATCTGAACATAAAAATCCAACTAGTTCACCAATATCATCAATGCTTGCCATACGTCCTATTGGATGCGATTTTCCCCATTCGGCAATAATTTCATCTTCTGTTTTCTCGCCACTAAATGCACGTGCAGATTCACGCAACATTGGAGTATCAACTGATGCGGGTAAAATTGCATTGCATCGAATGTGATCTGATGCGTGATCTACAGCTAGTGCTCGAGTGAGTGCATTTATTGCACCTTTAGAGGCAGCGTAAGCAAGCACTCCCTTTTGATTCGCTATAGATTGCACTGAAGAGATATTTACAATCGAGCCACCATCTACTTTCTGCATAAATGGAATTGCATACTTTGCAGTCAAATACATCGACTTCACATTTACATCAAAGGTTTTATCCCAGGTATCTTCACTTGTTTCAACAGCATTTCCATATGTCTGAATTCCAGCACAGTTCACAAGGTAATCAATGTGACCATATTTATTTCCCACATTTTCAATAGCTTTTTTGACTTGTGAGTCAGATGAAATATCGACAGTCTCAGAAGAAATCCGACCTTCAAAGCTAGCAAAACTCTTTACTGCTTTTGCCAGACCATCCGCGTCAATATCTAAAATGATTACCGTTGCGCCATCCTTGAGTAGGCGATGCGCACTTCCATATCCAATTCCTTTGGCACCACCTGTGACAATTGCAATTTTATTCATTTTCTAATCCCTAATCCGAGCGCCATTATTGCGAACCTCTTCAATATTTCTGCAACCCATAAGCGCCATTCCATTTACAAATTCTTTTCGCATGATTTCAACGACTTGATCAACTCCTGCTTCACCATTGGCCATAATTCCGTATAAATATGCACGGCCAATAAATACAGCTTTTGCTCCAAGTGCTATTGCTCCGAGCGCATCGAGTCCTGACATAACTGCGCCATCTATATACACCTCAACTTTTGTACCAACGGCTGCAACAACTTCTTCGAGTATCTCAAGTGGAACTGGGCCGCGATCAAATTGGCGTCCCCCGTGATTAGAAAGGATTATTGCCTGAACACCAAGTTGCGCAACTGCCTTTGCATCTTCAACATTTTGAATTCCTTTTATGACAATTGGTCCATCCCATACGGAGCGCAGCCACGTAATATCTTCAAAGGTCGTTGATGAGTCAAAAATAAGATCAGCAAGTTCAGATAAGGATTTATCCCATCCACGAAATGCAGCAAATTCGAGTTTGCCAGTTGTAAATAAATTGAGCCACCAACGAGGCTTACGTGCAATTGCAAAAATAGTATCGAGTCTAATTTTTGGTGGAACTGTTAGACCATTGCGATTATCACGATAGCGCAGACCAGGAACAGGTGTATCTACTGTTAGAACTAGTGCTTCAAAGCCATTTTCTTTAGCTTGTTTTACAACTACCAAAGTGTCAGCACGGTTTTTCATAATGTATAGCTGAAACCACCTGCGAGATTGTGGAACTAATTGTGCAAGTTCAGAGGGTGAAGTTGTTCCCATTGTTGAAAGGGCGTAAATCAAATTCTTTTCGGCGGCAACATTTGCAACCGCTGCCTCACCTATATGGTGCATAAGGCGTGTGTACCCAGTTGGAGCGAATGCGATTGGAAGATCGACACTCATCCCAAGAATCGATGCCGTTGTATCTATCGCAGAGACATCACGTAAAACATTTGAATTCAATTCAATACGTGCAAATGCGGCTCTGGATCTCGAATATGCGACCTCATCAACTGCACTACCTGCTACATAATCAAATACGACCTTAGGAGTGCGCTTCTTTGCAACCCGAGCCATATCGTCAATATTTTGAACTTGTCGCAATGACCGCTTATAAGAAAATAGAGAAGGTAGCGTCCAATCAATCAAGGACCAAAAGTAAGGCAGGCTCGGAAATCTACGAGTGGCCCGAATCATGTGGTGAATTTACCCTACAATTGCGCTCATTAGAATACGTAAAAGATTTATATAACTGAGGGGTATTCACAGTGGCAGCAGATAGCAGTTTCGATATAACTTCCAAGATTGATCGCATGGAACTCGACAACGCCATCAATCAGGCAATCCGTGAAATTGATACACGTTTTGATTTCAAGAACACAGGTTCAAAAATTGAAATTGAAGGTGACAAAATTTCAATTGAGGCTGATACGGAAGAACGCGCAAAGGCAGCACTTGACGTTGTAAAAGATAAAATGATCAAGCGCGGAGTATCACTCAAGCATTTAGATGCCGCTCCCCCACAACTAAGTGGAAAGATTTACAAAATTGCATGTCCTCTCAAAGAAGGTATTTCAACTGAGAATGCAAAGAAGATTGCAAAGTTTCTACGCGATGAAGGCCCAAAGACTTTGAAGACTCAGATTCAAGGCGATGAACTTCGCGTCACATCGAAGAGCCGTGATGATCTTCAAGAAGCAATTCAGATGGTCAAAGATGCTCCATGGGAGTTTGCAGTTCAATTTACGAATTACAGATAATTGAATCGCTATAAGTTAGGTCTACTCTTCGGAGTAAGTTCTTACGTCTTGTGGGGCCTATTCCCTTTGTATTGGCCGCTTCTAAAGCCAGCAACAGCACTTGAAATTGTTTCACACCGCGCTGTGTGGACTCTCGCTTTTTGTTTAGTAGCACTAGCTCTTGGTAAACAACTCAAATCTACTTTCGCACTTTTCAAAAAACCAACTGTTCTAGCGCGCTTAGTGCTATCAACAATTCTTATCTCAGTGAACTGGATTACTTATATCTGGGCTGTCAATCATGAGCATGTAGTTGAAGCAGCCCTTGGCTATTACATAAACCCGCTTATCATTATTGCTTTTGGTGTCATCTTGCTCAAAGAGAAGATGCGAAAACTTCAGTGGGCCTCTGTCTCTATAGCAGCGATTGGTGTTGCAGTACTTACATATGATTATGGTCGCTTGCCGTGGGTTGCACTAGCCCTTGCGCTTTCGTGGGGATCCTATGGCTTAGTAAAGAAACAATTGAACTTAGGCGCACTCGAAGGATTGACTGTTGAAACATCTCTCTCATTGCCTTTTTATGGTGGCTATTTGATCTGGTTGGCCCTTGAAGGAACAGGGCAATTAGGCCAACAAGTAGGAGGAAGCTTCTTGCTTATTAGTGCAGGAATTGTCACTGCTATTCCGCTTTTGTTATTCAATGGTTCAACAACGCGTTTGCCTTATACGATTATTGGTCTATTGCAATACATCACTCCAACTATTCAGTTCTCACTCGGTGTCTGGCTCAATCACGAACCGATGCCAACAGCGCGCTGGGCTGGTTTTATTTTTATCTGGGTTGCGCTAATTACACTTGGAATTGATTTGGTGAAATCAAGTAGAGCGGTCGACAACAGCGTCACAGAGCGAAAATAGCGCTGCAGATGCATCACTGACAGGAAGTGGGCCGAGTGCTTCTCGAGCCTCTTTTGCTACCTGATGCAGTTGCAATCGTGATTGATCAAGTGCTTTGTGATTTCGAAGAGCTTTGAGAACTTGGTTTACCGTCTTTGTATCCTTTATAGGCTTTTTCAATAATTTCTGTAGTTCTTTATCTGCCTTATCAGTAGATCTCATAACATTGAGAGTGACGAGAGTGAGCACGCCTTCACGAAGGTCTGTACCTGGTGTTTTCCCTGACTGATTAGATTCACTTGCAATATCGATTACATCATCGGCTAATTGGAATGCGACGCCGATTTTTTCACCAAATTTTGTCACTGTTTCAGTTACTTCTCGGCTGGCACCCGAGAGCATCGCACCAAACTTTGCACTTGTGGCAATGAGTGAGCCTGTTTTATCTGCAACCACTTGTAGGTAATGTTCTAGTGGATCTTCACCATTTTGTGGACCTTGTGTTTCAGTTATTTGACCAATAACTAAACGTTCAAAAGTGCGAGCCTGCAAGCGAACTGCTTCTGGTCCAAGATCTGCAAGTAAGTCTGATGCTTTCGCAAACAAATAATCGCCAGTAAGAATGGCAATTGTGTTTCCCCAGCGATCGTTAGCGCTTTGAACTCCACGACGAAGTGGCGCTTCATCCATAACATCATCGTGATAGAGCGTTGCTAAATGTGTTAGTTCGCAGACAACTGCTGCTTCGATAATTCCACGTGCACTTGGATCTCCGAATTGAGCGGTAATAAGTGTGAGTAGCGGGCGAAGACGCTTTCCACCCGCTTCCACCAAGTGGCGAGATGTCTCTACAACGAGTGGGTAATCGCCTTCGATATGACTTCGCAAGAGCGATTCAACGCGCTCCATTGAGATTTCAAGCTCTGCCTCAAGAAGAGGGGAAACGTTTGGAATCCCGATAGTTGGCATTAGCGAATAAAGGTTGCGAACTTATTGATGAAATCAATAAGCGGTGCTGGGTACACACCGAGGGCCACTGTGATCACGAAAGAGAAGATAACAGTGATTCGAGTCAATACCGAAGGGATTACAACCGTGGTTGCATCCTCATGTGAATCCGTGAAGAACATCAAAACGATTACACGTATATAGAAGAAAGCTGCAATGGCGCTAGAGAGCACACCAGCGATAACAACTGCCTTTGCACCACTTTCATAGGCGGCGGAGAAGATAGAAAACTTTCCGATAAATCCGCTTGTAAGTGGTATGCCAGCGAAAGCTAACAAGAAGAATGCAAAGACTGATGCAACCCACGGGGAACGCTTTCCAAGACCTGTCCAACGGTTGAGGTCAGTAACCTCACCTGCTGAATCGCGAACAAGTGTTACGACTGCAAATGCCCCAACTGTCGCAACACCATATGCGAATAGATAAAAAATTGAAGCAGATAGTCCCGCTTTATTGAGTGCAATGACGCCAGCGAGTAAGAAACCTGCATGTGCGATTGAAGAATAGGCAAGCATTCTCTTCACATCACGCTGAGCAATTGCAACGAAAGAACCAAAGAGCATCGTGATAATTGCAATCCCTGAAAGCAATGGAGTCCAACTCCATTGAGCGTTTGCAAAAACTGTGTAATAAATACGAAGCATTGCTCCAAAAGCTGCAACCTTTGTCGCCGCTGCCATAAATGCAGTTACTGCAGTTGGTGCACCTTGGTAGACATCTGGTGACCATGCATGGAATGGAACTGCGCCAACTTTGAAGAGTAAACCAATAGAGACAAATGCGATTCCGATCAGTAAGAAGATGTCATTACCTGATCCGCCAACTACTGAATCGCGAATTCCTGCAAAAGTAATATCTCCTGAATATCCATAGAGATAAGCAGCGCCAAATAAGAAGAATGCTGAAGAAAAGGCACCGAGCAAGAAGTATTTGAGGGCAGCCTCTTGGGAAAGCAAGCGACGACGACGTGATAAGCCAGCCATCAAATAGAGAGGCAATGAAAGCATTTCGAGTGCGACGAAGAGTGTTATCAGATCACTAGAAATCGGGAAGAGCAGCATTCCTGCAACAGCAAAGAGTGTGAGTGGGAATACTTCAGTAACTTTATTTCCCTGTTGAATCGACTCTTGCTCTTCAACAGAACCTGGAATTGCAGCTGCTAGCGCTGTGAAGTTTTCGTTATCAGCAATAAGGAAGACAGAGATAATTGAAATGATAAGAATTGCGGCTTGAAGTAGAAATCCAGGTCCATCAAAAATTACCGAGCCCATTGCAGCAGTTACGGATTCTGTTCCTCTAATTCTAAAAACTTGAACTAGAGCGAGAAGGAGTGTTCCAAGGGTCAGAATAAGTTGAACGAGCGGACGAAATGCTTTACTAACAAAGGCTTCAATGATCACACCAATGAGTGCGCCAGCTAAAATAATAAGCATTGGTGAAAGAATTGTGTAATTAAGTACTGGCGCCGTGAAAGTCATTTTTTATTTGCCTCCCAATTGCGTTGGAGCGGGGTCACTAAATCCCATTTGTGAAATCACATGCGTAGCCGCAGGATTTATAACTTTGAGAAGTGGTGATGGGTAGAAACCTAAGAAAAGAATTATTACGACTACAGGTGCAATTGCAACTCTTTCACGAAGTGTTAGATCTGAAAGATTCTCATTGCCTGCCGTTATTGGGCCATGCAATGCGCGCTGCACTGGAATCAAGATATACAAGGCAGCTAAAACAATTCCAAATGTTGCAATCACTGCAGCCACTGGATAGCGAGTGTATGTGCCAACTAGAACTAAAAATTCAGAGACGAAACTTGAAAGACCTGGAAGTGCCAAGCTCGACATTCCTGCAAAGAAAAATGCCCATGCCATTACTGGTGTCACACGTTGCAGTCCACCAAAGTCCGAAATTGTTGAAGAGCCACGGCGTGAAATCATCCAGCCTGCTACTAAGAAAAGGGCGGCAGTCGAGAAGCCGTGATTAAACATATAAAGCGTTGCTCCACTATGTCCTTGGCTAGTCATTGCAAAAATTCCCATAGTGATAAAACCAAAGTGAGAGATTGATGTAAATGCGATTAAGCGCTTTATATCTTTTTGTCCGATGGCAAGAAATGCCCCATAAATTATCGAAATAACTGAGAGGGTAATAATTACTGGCGTAAATGTCTTAGTTGCTTCAGGGAAAAGTGTGAGGCAATAGCGGATCATTCCGAAAGTTCCAACTTTGTCGAGTACACCAAGTAGAAGAACTGATGTTCCAGGTGTCGCAGAATCTGCAGCATCGGGCAACCACGTATGGAATGGCCAGAGTGGAGCCTTGATTGCAAAGGCAATAAAGAATCCCAGGAACAGTAGGTTCTGAGTTGTCGAACTCATCTGTAATTGTGAAAGTGCTTGAGTATCGAATGTATGTCCACCTTGCGCACCGGCGAGGACATAGAGACCAATAATTGATGCAAGCATCAAGAGGCCTCCAAAGAGACTGTAGAGAAGGAACTTCACAGCAGCAGCTGAGCGCTCCCCTGTTCCGTATCCACCGATAAGGAAATAAACAGGTACAAGCATTGCTTCAAAGAAGACATAGAAAAGGAATACATCAGTTGCGGTAAAGACGCCGATAGCCATCATTTCGAGAACAAGAATAAGAATGTAGAAAGTTTTTGTCGACCAACGACCATTCTGTGATTCATTCCAACCAGCAAGAACGACAATTGGCGCAAGAAGAGTTGTCATCAAAATTAGAACAAGTGAGATGCCATCGAGGCCAACTGCATAGTTGATACCAAAAGATGGAATCCATGGGCGGCTTTCAACATATTGAAGATTGATATTGTCGCGCTCAAAGCCAACAGCCATCACAATTGTTACAAGTGCAACAAGAATTGTGGAGGCAAGGGCAACTTGCTTAGCAAGAATTCCGTTTGCCTTAGGAAGTGCTGCCAACACTGCGGCGCCAAGTAGTGGCAGGGCCATAAGTAGAGTCAATGAAATATTCATTACTGAGTCACCACCCAAATCGCTGCGATGAGTGCAACTGCACCAATCAAAATGAGCGCTGCATAACTGCGAACAAAGCCAGTCTGGCTAGTGCGAAGAGCGCCAGCAGAACTAAGCGCAGCACTACCTATTCCACGAACTGCGCCATCAATGACCATTTCGTCAGTTTTGACCAAAGTAGAAGTGAGTGCTTGGCCAGGGCGCATAAAGATTGCTTCATTGAAATCATCTTGCAATAGATCGCGACGGACAATTTTTGTAAGTAGAGAAACATCCTCAGGAGCTGTACGTGAAACTTCACTGCGTGAATACTTCAAGAACGCAATCGCTACACCAATTGCAACCATAAGTAATGCAAGGGATGTCACAACAATAGGTTTCAATAACTCTTCATGTTCACCATGCTCAGCAAAGAGTGGCTCAAGCCAATGCACAAGTGCATCACCACGAGAAAGTAAGAATCCTGAAGTTACAGAACCAATTGCAAGAATTGCCATTGGTAACCACATAAGAATTGGAGACTCGTGTGGAAGAGCTTTTTCATCCCAACGTGGGGCTCCAGTGAATGTAAGGATCATGACTCGAGTCATATAGAAAGCTGTGATACCTGCACCGAGTAATGCAGCGCTACCAAGAAGAATTCCTTTAATACCACCTGCATTGAATGCGGTTTCAATAATCATATCTTTGGAATAGAAACCAGCGAATGGTGGAACTCCAAGAATTGCTAAGTAACCTAAACCAAATGTCACGAATGTAATCGGCATGAATTTACGAAGGTTTCCATACTTACGCATATTTACTTCATCATCCATACCGTGCATTACTGAACCAGCACCAAGGAACATTCCTGCTTTGAAGAATCCATGAGTAATAAGATGCATGATTGCAAATGCATATCCCACTGGACCAAGTCCCGCACCCAAGATCATGTAACCAATCTGTGACATGGTTGAGGCAGCAAGTGCTTTCTTAATATCGTCTTTAGCAGTACCGATAATTGCACCGAAGAGAAGTGTTATCGCGCCAACGATGACAACTAGTAGTTGAGCAGTTGGTGCAGCATCGAAAATAAAGTTAGAGCGAGTAATGAGATACACGCCCGCAGTAACCATTGTCGCTGCGTGAATAAGGGCTGATACTGGAGTTGGGCCGGCCATTGCATCACCAAGCCATGCCTGCAATGGGAATTGCGCAGACTTTCCAGTTGCTGCAACCAAAAGCATTATTCCAATAGCAGTAAGGGATGCAGTCGATGCTTCTGGTGCTGCTTCTTTGATTCCTGCGAATGAGACTGTGCCAAGAGTTGCAAATGCAATCATGATTGCAAATGAAAGACCCATATCACCAACGCGGTTCATGATGAATGCTTTCTTTGAGGCCGTTGCATATGCAGGCTTTTGATTCCAGAAACCAATAAGCAAATAAGAGGCAAGGCCTACGCCTTCCCAACCAACATAAAGGTTGAGGAATGAATTTCCAAGAACTAAGAGAAGCATTGCTGCGATAAAGAGGTTTAGATAAGCAAAGAAGCGACGGCGATCTTTATCATGAGACATGTAGGCGACTGAATAAATATGAATCAAAGTACCAACGCCAGTAATAAGAAGTACAAAACATATTGAAAGTTGATCGAGTAAGAGGCCAGCATCAACTTGGAATGAACCTACTGATATCCATTCAAAGAGTTTCTGTTCAACAGCGCGTTCTTCAGCTGGGCGAGCAAGCATCTGGGAAAGTTGCAGCAAACCAACTGCGAATGATGATGCAGACATGAGTGTTGCAAATATGTGTCCCCATTTGTCTGAGCGACGGCCTGCAAGCAAAAGTATCGCTGCGCCAGCAAGTGGCAGCGCAATGAGATAAACAAGCCCGTTATTGATTTGCATCGTTATCGCTTCAACAAACTAGCGTCATCAACGGATGCTGATCGACGAGATCGGTAAATCGTTACGATAATCGCAAGACCAACAACAACTTCACACGCTGCAACAACCATAGTGAAGAAGGCCATGATTTGGCCATCGATAGTTCCGTTGATACGTGCGAAAGTTACAAAAGCTAAATTTGCCGCATTGAGCATGAGCTCAACACACATGAAAACAACAATTGCATTTCGGCGAACGACTACGCCGACCGCACCGATAGTAAAGAGAAGTGCTGAGACATATAAATAGTTAGCAGCATTCATTACTTCTCCTCCTCCACACTTGTATCAACTTCACCAAGTTCAAATTTTCTTGAATCAATTACATCGCCGCGAGCTTTTAGCGTTGCACTCACTGATGCTGGAGATGCACTTCCATCAGGCAATAGCGCTGGAACATCGACTGCGTTGTGACGAGCAAAAACTCCAGGACCGGGAAGTCCTGCAGCGGATGCAAGAGATCCTGTACGGAAACGATTGATTGCTTGTTCGCGTTGTGTTGGGCGAAGGATTGTGCGCTGGTGATGCGCAAGAACCATTGCACCAAGGGCAGCTGTAATTAGAAGTGCTGAAACAACTTCAAATGGCCATACATACGTTGAAAATAATTTCTTAGCAATACTTTGAACATTTCCATCAAGATTTGCAACTGTGAGACCAACCATTTGTCTACCAATAGTTGCACGCGCAATGAGTGAAACCATAAGGCCACCAAAGCCAAGTGCTGCAGTTATTGCAATTGGTCGCAATCCAGGAATTGTCTCGGTGAGTGAATCAGATGAGTCAACACCGACAAGCATAAGAATAAAGAGGAAGAGCATCATGACTGCGCCTGTGTAAACAACGACTTGAACAATTCCAAGAAAGACTGCATCTTGTGCAATATAGAAAATTGCGAGAATGATCATTACCCATGCGAGCAAAATCGCAGAATACACAGCTTTTTTTACAAGCAACATTCCAAGGGCTGAAAGAACTGCCATAGGACCAAGAATCCAGAACATCACCGCTTCTGGGGTTCCAGTCTGTCCAACAGAGATAGCGAGATCAATCATTTATTAATATCCTGAGATGGATGAGAACCCTTTACCTCACCGCGGTAATAATTTGAATCGTCCATACCTGGATACATTGGGTGAGGTGGCATCAACATTCCTTGAGTAAGTGGTGCCAAAAGGTCACCCTTTTCAAAAATTAACTTCTCACGTGTTTCATCTGCAAGTTCATATTCATTTGTCATTGTGAGTGCGCGAGTTGGACAAGCTTCGATACAAAGACCGCAGAAAATACAACGCAGGTAATTGATTTGATACACCTTGCCGTAACGCTCACCGGGTGACATACGATTTTCTTCAGTGTTGTTATCACCTTCGACAAGAATTGCATCTGCAGGACAAGCCCACGCACAGAGTTCGCAACCAATACATTTTTCTAAACCATCTTCATGGCGGTTGAGCTGATGACGACCATGGAAACGCTCTGCAGTTGGCTCTTTTACCTCAGGATATTGAACAGTGTTGACCTTCTTGAACATCGTTGCGAAGGTAACCCAGAAACCTTTGAGTTGGTCAAAAAAGCCTTTAGGACCATTCTGTTCTACTTGCGCAAAGGGCACATCGTTGACACTAATTTCGCGCGGTGTGATTGGCTCGATCTGGTCAGGCATGATCGCCACCTTTCTGTGAAACATTGATGGATGAAACGTTAAATGGAAGTTCTGGAACAGCAAATGAAGGCTTAGCCGATTCGGCAACTGGAGAATTCTTCTTCTTATTCTTTGCATTTTCAAAGAGAATATTTATAGCCATAATAATTATTACTAATCCGACCGCAAAACCCATGATGACAAATCTAGATGCACCTTGCATTGAAAGTACGCGCAGGGTTGCAACGACGAGTATCCAGAGAATTGAAACTGGAATAAGGACTTTCCACCCGAATTGCATAAATTGGTCATAGCGAAGTCGTGGCAATGTGCCGCGAAGCCAGACGAAGATAAAGAAGAAGAATAGAACTTTAAGGAAGAACCAGATCAAGGTAAACCAACCACCGAGCCATGACTCTGTGAAGCCAAGTCCTGGAAGTGCGTGATATCCGCCAAGAAATAAAGTTGTCGCAAGAGCAGATACGGCAATGATATTTACATATTCTGCCAAGAAGAAAAGTGCGAACTTCAGGGAAGAATATTCAGTATGGAAACCACCAACGAGTTCGCCTTCAGCTTCTGCTAAATCAAATGGCGCACGGTTTGTTTCACCAACCATTGCGATGCAATAGATAACAAATGATGGGAATAGAACTACGGCGTACCACCACTTACCTTGCGCTGCGACAATGTCAGATGTGGACATAGAACCTGAGTAAATAAAGACGGTAACGAGTGAGAGTCCCATCGCGATTTCATATGAAATAACTTGAGCACTGGAGCGCAATCCACCGAGTAGTGGATACGTTGAACCGGATGCCCAGCCAGCAAGAACAATTCCATAAACTCCAACTGATGCAATTGCCAATACATAGAGCACGCCAACTGGAATGTCGGTGAGTTGCATCGCTGTTGTTTGTCCAAAGAGGCTGACTTCACCTGTCATTGGGATAACAGCAAAGGCCATAAAGCAGGTTGTTGCGCTAATAATTGGAGCAAGAATAAAAACTACTTTATCTGCAGCAGCGGGGATGAGATCTTCTTTGAGCGCAAGCTTCACGCCATCGGCAAGTGCTTGAATCAATCCAAATTTTCCAACTCGGTTTGGACCAACGCGCTGCTGCATGCGAGCAACGATTCGACGCTCACCCCATACGGACATAATTGTTAGAACAACACAAACGATAAATACAAGTGCAGCCTTTACAAGAATTATCCAACCTGGATCTGCGCCAATGAGCTCTGCTGTGGACTTCATGCTTTCGCGACCTTTACTACTGCACCATGTGCAACACCAAGTTGTGAAAGTAATTCTGATCCACGTGAATTTCGTGGTGCCCACACTGCATCATCATGAATTTCTTCAACGAGTGCTGGCAAAGTTATGGAACCTAGTTGTGTCGAAATCGTTAGCCGATCTCCATCTTTTACACCTAATGTATCTGCGCGCTTTGATGAGATAACTGCAACTGTGCGCCTAGATGTTGCAGCAAGATTTTCTTCTCCTGCTTGCAATGTTCCAAGGTCAAGTAAGCGACGCCATGAAGTAATAATTGCTTCATTGGGTGAAAGTGATGGAGTAGTTGCAACTGAGACTTTATTGAGAGAACTCTTTACTCCATCCCAACGGCCAAGAGATGCAATCTCTTTAGCAGCTGCCGTAACAGTTGCAAGTGAGATAGTTCGACCCATTTCATCAGCAATCATTGAAAGGATTCGCAGATCGCTGCGATTATGAGTATCTGCAACTGCTGCATCAAATTTACGTGGGCGGCCTTCCCAGTTGAGGAATGATCCACTCTTTTCAGTTACAGCAGCGACTGGCAAAATAACATTTGCTCGGGCAGTTACAGCACTTGGTGCAATTTCAAGGCTGACAACAAAAGCCTTATCAAGTGCAGCGAGCATCTGAGTACTCGCTTCATTATCAAGTGGATCAACGCCGCCAACAACTAATGCGCCTATTGCGCCACTGTGTACTGCGGCAATAATTTCATTTGCATTCTTTCCATTATCTGTTGGAAGCGATTGTGTGGACCATACCGCTGCAATATCTACGCGGGCCGCTGCATCACTAACTGGTCGACCACCAGGTAATAGATTTCCAATTGCGCCAGCTTCTAATGCGCCTCGTTCACCTGCGCGACGTGGAATCCATGCAATCTTTGCACCACTTGATTGCGCAAGGGCTGCAACGGCGCTGAGTAATCCAGCGCTCTCTGATGCGCGCTCTCCAACAAGAATGAGTGATTTATTTGTAAGAGTTTGTGAACTTAAAGCGCTCGCTTCAGCACCAGGTGCAACCTTTACAAATTCACCCTTGAGTTTTTCGACTCCGATTGAAAGCTTTGTTGCAATCGCTGTGACTTTGAGTGCGCGTTTACGGAATGCTTTATTGAGACGCAAGAAAACAATTGGAGATTCTTCTTCTGGCTCAAAGGCAACGAGTACGACTTGATCGGCAATATCAATATCGCGATATGTACTTGTTGACCCAACGACATGGGCTGCAAGGAAATCGCGCTCTTCATCTGATGAAAGACGGGCACGGAAATCAATATCGTTTGTGCCAAGTGCAATACGTGCAAACTTTGAATAACCATAAGCATCTTCATATGTTGCACGACCACCAACTAGGACGGCGCTCTTATTTGTAGACAAACCTGCTGCAGCTGCTGCAAGTGCTTCTGGCCATGATGCTTCAACTAAAACACCATCACTATTGCGAACCATAGGAGTAGTGAGGCGATCAAGTGCGGTGACATATTTGAATGCCCAGCGACCTTTATCGCAATTCCATTCTTCATTTACGGATGCATCATCTCCAGCAAGGCGACGAAGAGTTTTTCCGCGACGAACATCGGTTCGCATATCGCAACCAGATGCGCAGTGCTCGCATGCAGATGGAGTTGAAACTAAATCGAATGGACGTGCACGGAATCGATATGAAGCGCCAGTAAGTGCTCCTACTGGACAGATCTGAACTGCATTTCCAGAGAAATATGATTCAAATGGTTGATTCTCATAAATTCCTACTTGCTGCAATGCGCCTCGTTCATTCAATGTAATAAATGGATCACTAGCAATTTGCTCTGAGAAACGAGTACAACGTGCACAGAGAACGCAGCGTTCACGATCGAGTAAAACTTGAGATGAAATATTGATTGGCTTCTGGAATGTGCGCTTTACGCCTTCAAAACGTGTCTCGCCTTGGCCAGTACTCATCGCTTGATTCTGCAATGGACATTCGCCACCCTTATCGCAGACTGGGCAATCGAGTGGGTGATTTACAAGGAGAAGTTCCATCACACCGCGTTGCGCTTTTTCTGCAACTGCTGATGTCAATTGTGTTTTTACAATCATTCCTGGTTCAACAGGAATTGTGCATGATGCCTGTGGCTTTGGAAATGCGCGACCATTAATTTCAATATCAACTAAACATTGGCGACATGCACCGACTGGATCAAGAAGTGGGTGATCACAAAAACGTGGAATCTGAATTCCGAGTTTTTCTGCCGCACGAATGACAAGAGTTCCTTTTGGAACACTAACTTCAAAGCCATCGATAACGAGGCTGATCATCTCTACTTCTTGCATCGTTGTCATTTGCTCGCTCCTTCAAAGAGAGTCGAAGCAACTGGATCAAAGGGGCAAGCACCTAAAGTTAGGTGCGCAATATATTCTTCGCGGAAATATTTGATTGATGATGTGATTGGGCTAGTTGCACCATCACCGAGAGCGCAAAATGATCGTCCCATGATGTTGTCGCAAAGGTCGAGCAACTTAGCAAGATCTGCTTCTGTTCCCTTTCCATTCTCTAAATCACGAAGAATCTGTACTAGCCACCAAGTGCCTTCACGACATGGTGTGCACTTTCCACATGATTCGTGCTTATAAAATTCAGTCCAGCGCAATACTGCGCGAACAACGCATGTTGTTTCATCAAATATTTGTAACGCTTTGGTTCCAAGCATTGAACCTGCAGCAGATACACCTTCGTAATCGAGTGGAACATCTAAATGCTCGGCAGTGAAAAGTGGAGTTGAGGAACCACCAGGTGTCCAGAACTTGAGTGAGTGACCATTTCGTATTCCACCTGATAGATCCAAAATTTCGCGCAATGTAATTCCAAGTGGAGCTTCAAATTGTCCAGGATTATTTACATGGCCAGAGAGTGAATAAAGCGTTGTTCCCTTGCTCTTTTCGGTACCCATTGCTTGATACCACTCTGCGCCATTTTCAATAATTGCTGGCACGGATGCGATTGATTCAACATTATTTACAACAGTTGGTCGTGCATATAACCCTGCAATTGCTGGAAATGGTGGGCGCAAACGTGGTTGACCACGGAATCCTTCAAGTGAATCAAGGAGCGCTGTTTCTTCACCGCAAATATATGCACCTGCGCCAACATGTAAAACCAATTCAATTCCATTGCCAAGGTGTCCCGCTTTGTATGCATCTTCAATTGCCTGATTGAGACGGCGTACAACATGTGTAACTTCACCGCGAATATAAATAAATGCATGCTTTGCGCGAATTGCATGGCTTGCAATGATGCAGCCCTCAATCAATACGTGTGGATTTGCAAGAAGCAAGGGCGTATCTTTGCACGTACCTGGCTCTGATTCATCTGCGTTGACAACTAGATAATGATCTTTGTTATCGCCTTGTGGGATAAATCCCCATTTCATTCCAGTTGGAAAACCTGCGCCACCACGTCCACGTAATCCAGAATCTTTTACTAATTGAATAACTGCATCAGGATCCATCGCTAGCGCTTTTTTAGATGCTTTGTATCCACCATTGCGAGTGTATGCCTCAATAGTGAATGAATCTTTTTCATCCCAATGCGCAGAAAGAACGGGCACAAGTTTTGTCATTATTTGCCCTCTTTCGAAAGTTTCAAACCAAGTAGCGTCGGAGTTCCTGCTTGTAAGCCTTCATTCGCTTTTCCATCATTGATACCAGCAAGAACGGCTGATGCTTCTTTCCATGTACCAAGTGTGTTTGGTCCACGAGTTGGAGCAGGTGGATTTCCTGCGCGCATTGCATCTACCAAATCTTTTGCCGATTGCACAGTTTGGTTGTCGTAGAACTCCCAGTTAGCCATAACAACAGGTGCGTAATCACAGGCAGCATTACATTCGATGTGCTCTAGTGAAACTTTGCCATCGACTGTGACTTCATCATTTCCAATTCCAAGGTGATCTTTCAGTGAATTAAAGATTGCATCTCCACCCATAACAGCGCACAAAGTATTTGTGCACACACCAACGTGGTACTCGCCTACTGGAGTTGGCTTGTATTGGGTGTAAAAGGTAGATACAGCAGTAACTTCAGCAGCTTCTAGTTGAAGTACTTTTGCGATTACTTCAATGCCTTCGTTAGTTATGTAGCCGGCTTTTGATTGCACATAGTGCAACAAAGGCATGATCGCTGAACGAGAGCGTGGATAACGCTTAATAATTGAATCCATAACTTGGAAGTCTTCTTCTGAAAATGCCATTAGCGATCAACTCCTCCCATTACAGGATCGATTGAAGCAACCGCACCAATGATGTCTGCGACCATGCCACCTTCACTCATTGCAGCAGTTGCTTGTAAATTATTAAATGATGGTTCACGGAAATGGACTCTGTATGGTCGTGTTCCGCCATCTGAAACAACGGAAGCACCAAGTTCTCCTCGAGGAGATTCGATTGCTACATATGCCTGGCCGGC
>JAPLBJ010000009.1 GCA_026392845.1 Actinomycetota bacterium | reverse complement strand
CATTGATCGCAATAACGTCATACATGTGATCTGGATCGAGTGCCATTACTGTCACAACGATCTGAACTTCGTTACGAAGTCCCTTTACGAATGATGGACGCAATGGGCGATCGATCAAACGGCAAGTAAGAATTGCGTCTTCTGATGGACGACCTTCGCGACGGAAGAATGATCCTGGAATACGACCAACTGCATACATCTTCTCTTCAACATCTACTGTCAAAGGAAAGAAATCGAATTGATCTTTTGGAGTCTTTGAAGCAGTTGTTGCTGAGAAGATCATTGTTTGATCATCTAAATAAACTGCTGCCGCTCCTGCTGCTTGACGTGCGAGACGTCCTGTTTCAAAACGAATCTCTCGTTTTCCAAACTTTCCGTTATCGATAACGGCTACTGCGGTCTGAACCTCTTGACCCTCCATGGGTCGCTCCTTTTCTCAGCTACCCGCGCCGAGAGGACATATGAATCTTCGATCGAAGTTCACGGAACTTTTCTACGAAAGAAATCTCCGGAAACCACTACCGAGGACCATTGCCGTCGGCGGGTAGGTGTGTCTAATTAACGGCGAATGCCGAGTTTTTCAATAATCGCTCTGTAGCGATTAATATCTGTCTTTGCGAGGTACTGAAGAATTCGGCGACGTTGACCAACTAATAGCAACAGACCACGACGGTTGTGGTGATCATGTGGGTTTGTCTTCAAGTGCTCGGTAATATCTTCAATTCGCTTTGAAAGCAAAGCAACCTGAGCTTCAGGGCTTCCTGTGTCGGTAGCTGAAGAACCGTACTTTGCAATAATTTCTTTCTTTACTTCTGGTGTTAGTGCCATTTCTTATTCTCCTTAGTTACCGCCACGATGGTCTCCGGTTTGATACACGGAAACTCGCTTTCTCGTTGGACTGGGCAAGGTTACCAGCGCACCTACGAATAGGAGAAATCGAGGCTAGAGCTCCGTTAATTCACGCGCGCGGGCGCAATCTTTTGCCATCTGTTCTAACAATGGATTGAGTCCATCAAATTTGAGAGTATCTCGAAGTCTCCAACCAAATTCGATTGTTGCCTTTTTGTCATATAAATCTAAATCAACTTGATCGATTGCATATGCCTCTACTTGTCTAGCGCGAACTCCTTCAAATGTTGGGTTTGTTCCAATAGATATTGCCGCAGGCCAGCGATCAATACCAACAGTGAGCCATCCTGCATACACACCATCTGAAGGAATTGTTTGACCCTCTAATTCACCTAAGTTTGCAGTGGGATAACCAATTTCGCGACCGCGTTTTTCTCCGTGTACTACAACACCATCGAGGCGATGAGGGCGAGAAAGTAATTCGCGAGCAACTTCTACTTTGCCTTCGATAAGATAGGTACGAATTCTTGTGGAGGAAATTTTATGATCATCTTCATCAACGAGATCTAACGCTATTACTTCAAAACCAAGTTCTTTGCCAGATTGTGTCAGCGTTTCAATATTTCCGGCAGCTTTGTAGCCATAGGTGAAATCTTTTCCTACGACTACCTTCGTTGCCTCAAGTTGATCCACCAATACATTTTTCACAAAATCTTGGGGCGAAAGAGCAGCAAATTCCTTGGTGAATTTGATGACGGCAACTTGGTCGGCATTATGAATTTTGAGTAGTTCAACGCGATCCGCAAGTGTTGTAAGAAGTGATGGGGCTCGCTCTGGTGCGAAAACCGTGGTGGGATGTGGATCAAAGGTAAGGGCAATTATCTTTTCGCCATTAGCTAACTCTTTTGCGCGACCCAGAATCTCTTGATGGCCTCTGTGCACGCCATCAAATACTCCAATTACTACCAAAGTCATAGGAATGATTCTCTCAGAATTAATTCGCTGCCGCGAATACAGTTATCGGTTTAGCTCGCTCGTCGCGATTGGCTAGGAGTGCAATAAGTCGATTATCTCCCGAGATTCCCGCAAATATTTCATCCGATGGGTTCGTACTTAGCGCTCTACCAAAAGAAAGTTCTAAGACTTCATCGAGTGCCAGATTTCTAACAGGAAATGTTTGCATGGCAAGGTCTACAAGTGCCAGCGGAGTGAATTGCCCATCTTTGAGTTGGGTAAGAGAGATTGACTGTGCAAGATCAAAGGCTCCTACTCGTGTTCGACGCAAAGCGCTGAGGTGACCGCCTACTCCTAATGTATCTCCGCAGTCGCGAGCAATGGCGCGGATATATGTTCCCGCTGAGCAGGTAACTTCAATATCTATCTGTATCTGCCCATCGATTCGAGCAATTCGCGAAATATCTAATTGTGTAATGGTAACTTGCCTGGAAGGGAGTTCAACTTTCTCGCCAGTTCGCACACGGTCATATGCGCGCTCTCCATCAATTTTTACGGCAGAGACTGAACTTGGACGTTGCGCAATCGTGCCAATCATTGTTTTGAGATTTTCTCTAATCATTTCATCAGTGACAGAGCTTGTATCTGCCGTTGAAATAACTTCGCCTTCGCGATCATCGGTAACAGTTGCAGCACCTAATACAACAGTTGCGTTATAACTCTTGTCGCCTTCAGTGATGTATTGCAACAATCGTGTCCCATTACCAAAGCCAAGAACGAGAATGCCCGTTGCCATTGGATCGAGTGTGCCGGCATGGCCAACTTTTTTAGTGCCCAATACTCGGCGCGCAATTGCCACGCAATCATGGCTTGTCATTCCCTGCTCTTTATCTAGGACTAGAAAGCCTTCATTGTCCAAGGTTAGTCCTCGATTATTTTGGGAACTTTGTAAGGATCTTCTCCCCCGGCATACGTTGCATCTTTACGTAATTGCGCAACCTCTGCATCGAGTTCGTGAACCTTACTGAGAAGAGAATCCAGCGCCAACGCACTCTCTGGCAATCCATCTTCAAAGAATGCAAGGGTTGGCGTGATGCGTGTGCCGAGTTCGCGACCAACAGCAGAGCGAATCAAACCTTTTGCACTTTCGAGAGCTGCAGCAGTCGCCTCGCGCTGCTCTAAATCTCCAAAGACAGTATAAAAAATTGATGCATTTTGTAAGTCGCCAGTAACTCGCGCGTCAGTGACAGTGATAAAACCAAGACGAGGATCTTTGATCTTCGTCTCAAGAATTTGCGCAACCACCACTTTGATGCGATCGGCAACTTTCAAAGAACGATGAGATTGGCCCACGATTTATGCTCGCTTCTTCTCTCGCATCTCGAATACCTGAATCGTGTCACCGATTTCAAGTTCCTTGATATTTCCTACGCCGATACCGCACTCAAATCCTTCTTTGACTTCAGTGGCATCATCTTTGAATCGCTTGAGCGAATCGATTGTGAGGTTATCAAGGATAAGTTCAGTTCCGCGAAGAATACGAGCCTTCGCATTTCTGCGAATGATTCCATCCTTGACGATAGATCCGGCAATGTTTCCAGCCTTTGAAGATTTGAAGATCTCGCGAACTTCGGCATTTCCAAGGATTGCCTCTTCGTACTCTGGCTTGAGCAAGCCCTTGAGTGAGAGTTCGATCTCATCAATTGCTTGATAAATAACAGAGTAGAAGCGAACTTCAACGCCCTCTTGATCTGCATAAATTGCAGTCTGAGGTTCTGGCTTCACATTGAATCCGATTACAACTGCAGTTGATGCAGATGCCAAAGTGATATCGCTCTTAGTAATTGCACCAACACCACGGTGAATAACGCGAAGATCAACTTCTGCGCCAACATCGAGTTGTATCAATGCATCTTCGAGTGCTTCAACAGATCCACTCACATCGCCCTTGAGAATAAGATTGAGTGTGCTGATCTTGGATTGCTCCATAAAGTCTTCGAGTGAGACCTTCTTGCGTGCCTTAGCAAGTTGAGCATTACGCTCTGCTGCTTGACGCTTTTCAGCAATCTGGCGCGCTGTGCGATCCTCATCGGCAACTAAGAATGTATCTCCTGCACTTGGTACGGATGTGAAACCAAGTACTTGAACTGGACGCGATGGTCCTGCCTCAAGAACTGGTGCGCCATCTTCATCTAACATCGCACGAACGCGACCGAATGAACCTCCAGCAACAATTGGATCTCCAACTTTGAGAGTTCCACGCTGGACAAGAACGGTAGCAACTGGACCGCGACCACGATCGAGGTGAGCTTCAATAGCAACACCGCGTGCTGAATCATCAGCAATAGCGCGAAGATCAATTGCAGCATCGGCTGTGAGAAGAATTGATTCAATAAGTGCATCAATACCAACACCAGATTTTGCAGATACATTTACGAAGATTGTTTCTCCGCCGTACTCTTCTGCAACCAAGTTGTATTCAGTCAATTGCTGACGAACCTTGTCTGGATTAGCGCCTTCTTTATCAACCTTATTTACTGCAACAACGATTGGAACATCTGCTGCTTGTGCGTGATTGAGCGCTTCAATTGTCTGAGGCATGATTCCATCATCAGCTGCAACAACTAGTACTGCGATATCGGTGACTTTGGCACCGCGAGCGCGCATTGCTGTAAATGCTTCGTGACCAGGAGTATCAATAAATGTAATGGCGCGATTGATGCCATTGTGATCGTGGTGAATTTGGTAGGCACCGATGTGCTGCGTAATTCCACCCGCTTCAGTCTTGAGGACTTCACTCTTGCGAATTGCATCCAAAAGGCTTGTCTTACCGTGATCAACGTGACCCATAACAGTGACAACTGGAGGGCGAGCAACTAATTGATCAGGATCTAGTTCTGCAATTTCATTTGCAAGATTAATATCGAAATCTTGTAGAAGTTCACGATCTTCATCTTCTGGGCTAACAATCTGGATGACATAACCCAATTGCGCTCCCAGAATTTCGAAAGTATCAGCATCAACAGATTGTGTAGCAGTAACCATTTCACCTAAGTGGAATAGGGCTGCAACTAACGCTGCTGGATCTGCATTAATTTTTTCGGCAAAATCTGCAAGAGATGAGCCACGACGCATACGAATTGCAGTAGTTCCATCACCGTGAGGAACAACGGCTCCACCGAGTTGTGGGGCTTGCATATTGTCGAATTCATCACGCAAAGCCTTTCTTGATTTTGGTTTGCGCTTACTACTCTTACTTGCATTCTTACCAAATGCTCCACCTGCACCACCACGTTGTGGTGGACGTCCACCACCTGGGCGAGATGCACCTGGTGCACCACCTGGTGCACTTGGACCTGAATTTTTATATGGACCACTACTCGTTGGTGCACCAGTTGATGAACCAGTTCGCGGTGGAAAGTTTGAACCACTTGCAGGTGGGCGCGCACTAGGTGGACGCGCAGCAAAACCTGGACGAACAGATCCTGGACGAGCACCTGACATTCCTGGACGTGGACCACTTCCGGGAGCACCGCTTGGACGTTGTGGTGGACGTGGAACACTGCCACCAGTTGAAAATGGATTATTTCCTGCACGTGGTGGACGTGGAACACTGCCACCAGTTGAGAATGGATTATTTCCTGGACGCGCAGTTGGCGCTGCAGGAGTTGCACTTGGTTGCGTAGGCGCTACTGGTGCTGGTGGTGGAGTTTGTGGCATTGCGATCTGTGCAAGGCGCTCCGCTTTTTCTTCTTGCGCCGCTTTGAGTGCGACGATGTCGACACCGAGCTCTGCTGCTAATTCTGCTGCCTGTTCTGGAGTTACTTCACCTTTAGATTTTGCAGCGCTCTTTTTCGCAGCTGCCTTTTTGACAGGCTTCTTCTCTTCAACGGGTTTTGCATCGGGATACATCTCGATGAGCTTGCGCACTACTGGCGCTTCTACTGTCGATGATGCTGATCGGACGAATTCGCCCATTTCTTGGAGTTTTGCAAGAACAACCTTGCTCTCCATACCGAGTTGTTTTGCCAACTCATGTACGCGGACCTTTGACACATTTCTCCTGTCTTGGCCCGCATTTCTTATTAGATGCGAGCCTTAGTTGTACGACCTCATAGTTCTAACGAGCTCATTTGAGTTTCATATCTTTCGCATCCTTTTTTAATGTTTCACTTATTATCGAGAAGATTTATAAGTTCTGATACATCTGGCGCACTCATTTGCTTGAAAGCAAATTTGAACGAACCTCTTTGTATCGCACTCTCTACACAATCTCGATGGAGCCAAGCACCCCGACCTGGGGCGCCTCCTTTGACATCTGGAATTACTTTTCCATCAACCAAAGTCAGGCGAATCAGTGCAGATGAATCCTCGCTCTTTCGACAGACAATGCATGTTCGTATCGGCTTGATACTCACCGCGTAGTCGCCTCTTCACTCGAATCCAATAGGGAAACCTTACCGCCTGCCCTGCAGAAACCCCTAAATTACGTTGGGATTACAGGGTTGTCAGGATGGATATCGATGCGCCATCCAGTAAGACGCGCAGCAAGTCGAGCATTCTGCCCATCTTTTCCGATTGCTAATGAGAGTTGATAATCAGGAACTGTGACCTTTGCAGATCGTGTCATGAGATCAACAATTTCAACTTTAGAGACTTTAGCTGGCGATAGAGCTTGTGCAACGAACTCTGCAGGATCTTCTGACCAATCTACGATATCAATTTTCTCACCATGCAATTCATTAGCAACTGCTTGCGAACGAGAACCCATAGGACCGATTAATGAACCTTTGGCACTTACTCCTGCGCGATGTGTTCGCACAGCAATTTTGGTGCGCTGACCTGCTTCTCGAGCAACAGCCATAATTTCTACAATACGATCTTTGATCTCAGGTACTTCAAATTCAAAGAGCTGCTTTACAAGTGCTGGGTGACTTCGAGAAAGCATGATTTCTGGCCCCTTGAGTCCTTGTTTTACTTCAACGACAAAACATTTGATTCGATCGCCATGATTATAAATTTCGCCAGGTACTTGTTCTTGCGGTGGGATTCGACCTTCCACACGACCAAGATTGACGTGAATCATCTTTGGATCGCGACCCTGTTGAACGACTCCTGAAATAACGTCGCCGACAGAGGCTGAAAATTCACCAACAATTTCAGCATCATTTGTTGCACGCATTTTGAGTTTGATTGTCTTGCGCACGATTGAAGTTGCTGTGCGATCAAAGCCCTCTAGTTCATCGAAATCTTCGCCATTTCGATTACCCTCTTCATCAAAAGTTGGATAAATGATTTTGATCTCACCAGTCTCTTTATCAAGACGAGCCCATGCTTGGCGCTTTGGTTCTGGTGTTTCTTTATATGCTTCAATAATTGCAAGTTCAATCTCATGAATGAGTGCTTCGAGTGGAATTGCTTTTCCTTGCGTAAGTTCGTGAAGTGCTGCCATATCTACACTCATAAAAGTTCACCTTTGCGATTGAACTCGACTTCAACGACTGCACGCTTCATATCGGCAAATGCAACTACGTGAGTCTTCTCGCGACCCTTGATATTTTCAACCAGTATGGCATTTTCTTCGTCATACTCTTTCAATCGCCCGATGAGTTCTGTTCCATCGCTATAAATCACTTTGATAAGTCTTGTGAGATTTTTCTTCCAGTGACGCTCTTGAGTTAGGGGTCGATCTAAGCCAGGTGAAGATACTTCAAGAGTGAACTCGGTATCCCCCATGAAAGTTGCTTCATCGAGTAGCTCAGAGATAGCGCGGGAAATCTCTGTGACTTGATCTAAATTTAGTGGAGATGTGCCATCAATAATGCATGTAATGATTCGATGGTTTCCAGGATTAGCGATTTGAACTTCTTCTAAAAAGAATCCTGCGCTAGTAACAGCAGGGGCTATGAGCTCGGTTATTGAACTTTGTACGGTCATATTCAATTTTCTTTCTATTAAGTTGTGAGATAATTGTAACTACATACTTGCAAAAGTATCAATTCCTACCTTGATGATTAGCGCCATGGTCACCAGCAAGAAGACTTTTCGAACAAGTGTTGAGCCACCTTTGATTGCTAAACGAGAGCCAACAATGGCACCTGTTACATTCGATACCGCCATAAGTGCTCCTAATTGCCAGAGAATCACACCGTTGAGTCCAAAAATTATAATCGCCCCAATATTTGTAGAGACATTCACAATTTTTGCAATTGCAGAAGCGCTAATGAATGCATAGCCAAGGCTTGCCACAAGTATGAGCATGAGAAATGAGCCGGTACCTGGTCCGAAAATTCCATCATAGAAACCAATGATCAAGCCAGCTGCCATTGCAATCTGATTGTGTTTCTTAGGAGCATGGCGCAAGATTTCAACTTTACCCAGATCTGGTTTGCGCCATGTGTAGATTGCAACTGCAATGAGAAGAACAAGAACGACTGGACGCATTGCATCTGTAGGAAGTTTGGAAGCAAGGAGCGCGCCTGCCATCGAACCAATAAATGCGGGAAGTGCCATTGCGATGAGCGCTTTTGGATCTGGCTTTATTTGTCGTCGATATAAGGCCGCTGCTGTTGTTGTACCAAAGACAGATGCAAACTTATTTGTTCCAAGTACGGTAACTGTTTCACTCTTTGGCAGCCCAATAAGAAGTGCGGGAAGTTGGATGAGTCCCCCGCCGCCTGCTATTGAATCAACAAATCCTGCAAAAAATGAAGCAATTACGAGAAAGAGGATTGTTGTAAGCGTTATATCGAAGAGCATTATTTAGGAAAGAAGTGCAACGATCGCAGCAACTGCTGCTTCGACTTTTACTTCACTCTTCTCACCACTGCGACGAACTCGAATTTCAACATTTCCTTCAGCGAGTGCTTTACCTACGACAACAATGATTGGATTGCCGATGAGCTCGGCATCCTTGAATTTGACTCCAGGGCTCGCATCGCGACGATCATCGAGCATCACAGATATTGATTTAGCCTCAAGATCGAGTGCAAGTTTTTCTGCAGTATCGAAGGGAAGATCTTCTTTACCTGTTGCAACGATATGAACTTTTGCTGGGGCAACTTCAACTGGCCAAGAAAGTCCAATCTCATCATGTGTCTGCTCAGCAATAGCAGCCACTGCTCGAGAAACACCGATTCCATAAGAACCCATGGTGACAACTTGTGACTTTCCATCTTTATCTAAAACAGTGAGATTGAGCGCTTTTGCATACTTGCGACCAAGTTGGAAAATGTGGCCAATTTCAATTGCTCTATCAATAATTACTGGTGTTTGACACTCTGGACAAGCATCACCCTTTTTTATCTCTGCTGCTTCAACATAAGCGCTAACAGTAAAGTCACGACCATTGACAACATTGCGTGCGTGCTTGTCCTTTATATTTGCACCCGTTACCCAGGATGTTCCATCTGCAACCCGAGGATCTGCATAGACAGTGATTCCTAATTTTGCAGCATCTTGTGGTCCGATATAGCCCTTGACTAAACCTTTGAATTTTGCAAAATCTTCTTCTTCAAAAATTCTTAGTTCACTGACTCCAGGCAAGTTTGCTTGTAAGCGCTTGAGATCAACTTCTCTATCCCCTGGCACAAGGACTGAGATTGCTTTCTCATCAGCCATCAACATCACATTTTTTAGTGTGCTAGCACCTGTGTATCCGCCACTAAATCGTTCATTGAGCAGAGCAACAAGTGAATCAATAGTTGGAGTATTTGGAGTATCCATAACTTCCATCGCATCAACTTTTGAACTATCTGCTGGTGCGACCTTTGTAACCATTGCTTCCACATTGGCGGCATAACCACATTTTTCGCAGAGAACATATGTATCTTCACCCGTGCTGCACGGAGCTAAAAATTCCTCAGAGCTAGATCCACCCATTGCTCCTGCAACCGCGCTAACAATGTTGTACTTCATTCCTAAACGATCAAATGTCTTTATATAAGCCGCGCGATGCTTTTGGTATGCCTCCACTAGGCCCTCATCGGTGAGGTCGAAGGAGTATGAATCCTTCATTACGAATTCGCGACCTCGGATGATTCCACTTCGCGGACGAGTCTCGTCGCGATATTTTGTTTGGATTTGATAGAGAGAAAGTGGCAAATCTTTATAAGAGGAATACTCGCCCTTGACCATAAGGGTAAACATCTCTTCGTGCGTAGGTCCTAATAAATAATCTCCACCTTTTCGATCTTGAAGGCGAAATAGATCAGGACCATATTCATCCCAACGATTTGTCTGTTCGTATGGCTCTTTTGGAAGCATTGCTGGGAAGTGGACTTCCTGAAAACCTGCTTTATCCATTTCTTCGCGAACAATTCGCTCAATATTTCGAAGAGTGATGTAACCAAGTGGCAACCATGAATAAATCCCTGCAGCAATTCGACGAATATAACCAGCGCGCACAAGTAAGCGATGACTTGCTACTTCAGCATCTGCAGGATCATCACGCAACGTACGCAAAAATAGCGTGGACATTCTCAACATGGTGAGAGCCTATCGAATATCAACAGTTGGTTGCCCTGAAGCAACGCCTGCGGCTTCCATTTCTTCGGCCAATCTCATTGCTTCTTCGATAAGTGTTTCAACAATTTGGGCTTCAGGTACAGTCTTTATAACTTCACCCTTTACAAATATCTGACCTTTTCCATTTCCAGATGCAACGCCAAGATCTGCTTCGCGAGCCTCCCCTGGACCATTTACTACGCAACCCATAACTGCAACGCGCAATGGAACAGTCATTCCTTGCAGACCAGCCTGAACTTTTTCAGCAAGTGAATAGACATCTACTTGTGCACGACCGCATGATGGGCAAGAAACAATTTCAAGTTTACGTTGACGCAAATTGAGAGATTCAAGAATAGACATTCCAACTTTTACTTCTTCTACTGGAGGAGCAGAGAGTGAGACACGAATTGTGTCGCCAATTCCTTCTGCAAGAAGAATTGCAAATGCCGTTGCAGACTTGATTGTGCCTTGGAATATTGGGCCTGCCTCAGTTACACCTAAGTGCAACGGGTAATCACATTGCGCCGCAAGTAAGCGATATGCCTTCACCATAGTTACAGGATCATGATGCTTTACTGAAATCTTAATATCGCTAAATCCATGTTCTTCAAAGAGAGATGCTTCCCAAAGAGCAGATTCTGCAAGTGCTTCAGGTGTTGCCTTTCCATATTTTGCAAGAAGTCGTGGATCTAATGAACCTGCATTGACGCCGATGCGAATAGGAATTCCTGCATCCCCTGCTGCTTTTGCAACCTCTTTTACTTTGTCATCGAATTGCTTGATATTTCCTGGATTCACGCGCACTGCTGCGCACCCTGCATCGATAGCTGCAAAAATGTATTTCGGTTGAAAATGAATATCGGCAATAACTGGAATCTGTGACTTCTTTGCAATCTGAGCCAGTGCATCTGCATCATCTTGACTTGGTACCGCGACGCGAACGATTTGGCATCCAGAGGCTGTGAGTTCAGCAATTTGTTGCAGTGTTGCATTTACATCTGATGTCAGTGTTGTACACATCGATTGAACACTTACTGGTGAATCACTTCCTACGCCAACTCCTCCAACATTGAGTTGTCTTGTCTTGCGACGGGGCGCAAGAGTTGCTGGTGGTGCGCTGGGAATTCCTAGATCAACCATGTCCCTATTCTGCCTTATAGAGTGAGTTCGCGCTAAAGATTGAGAATAACTGGGTTGACGATATCGGCAAATAGTAGAAGAAGTGTGAGCGCTGCAAGTAATACGAATACCGCCATTGTTACTGGGGTGAGAATAGTTACATCTATGGCTGGAGGTCTTGGACGACCTCTAAGACGAGCAAAGAATGCACGGATCTCATCAGCTATCGCCACAGCCATATGTCCACCATCGAGTGGAAGAAGTGGCAAAAGATTAAAAATTCCAACAAAAATATTTAGGCTTGCAATAATCAAAATAAATGTAGCAAAGCGCTCTGCGGGTGAAAGCTTTTCACTTCCTACGGCTTGACCCGATGCGCGCGCAACTCCGACAACCCCAACCAGTCCATTTGCATCACGTTTTTCGCCGCCAACACTTTGACCCCAAAGAGCTGGAATCTTTGATGGTAATTGCCCGAGTGATTTAACGCTGGCAAAAATAAAGTCGCGAGTAACAAGTGCAGAACTCTTGATTGCCGTAACCGGATTAGTTCGCTTTAGTCCAACATCATTGATGATTCCTAGAATCCAACGTGGTTTTCCATCTACTTTCTCCAGTGTTGGAGTTGCAAGAATAGATAGGGTCTCTGATCCACGCTTAATTTCAAGCGAGAGTGTCTTTCCCTCCGAATTTCGAATTGCTTTTACATCGTTGATCCAATTAGTGACTTTAATGCCGTTAATTGAGAGAACTTCATCTCCAGCTTTCAATCCAGCTACAGCTGCACCTGAAGAAGGTGATACCTGATTAATTGTCGGAAGTAATTGATTGACGCCAACACCTGCAAAGAGAATAAATATCAACAAATAACCAAGTACGAAGTGCAGGAATGAGCCAGCGCCTAAGACGATGAGTTTACGACCGGAAGATGCGCGATAGAAGGCGCGATCTTCTTCGCCTTCGGGCATGGTATCTGTTGGAACCATTCCTTCAATTTTGCAATATCCCCCTGCTGGAATTACCTTCAATCCGAATTCAGTTTCTCCGCGCTTTGTTGACCAAATACGGGTGCCGAAACCTAAAAAGAATTCGCTGACTTTCATCCCATAGCGTTTAGCGGTTAGGTAATGGCCAAATTCGTGAATCATCACAGAGAAAAGAAGTGCAAAGATAAAAGCAAGAATTCCTATTATCTGCATTACACAACCATTTCTTTGATTATCGAATCGGCAATTACTCGTGCATTCTGCTCGATAGCACTGACATCATTGATATCTCGAGCGCTCTGAGTATTTCCAGCTAACTTTTGAACCACATTATCCACACCTTCGATAATAGAGGTGAATGCTATTTTTCGCCCAAGAAAAGCTGCCACAAAACTTTCATTTGCGGCATTGAAAATTGCAGGCAACGATCCCCCAGCATCTCCACAACTACGTGCCAGCGAAATTGCAGGAAAGCGTGCTTCATCAATAGGTGAAAATTCCCAGACATGCTTTGCGCTCCAATCAATTGGCGCAGTTGCTTTTGCTACTCGATGCGGCCAATTTATTGCATAAGCAATAGGACCCTTCATATTTGGTGGGCTCGCTTGGGCAATTGTTGATCCGTCAATGTATTCAACCATTGAATGAATCACGGATTGCGGATGAATAACTGCATCAATTCTCGAATATGGCAGATTGAAAAGATAATGTGCCTCAATAATTTCTAAACCTTTATTGAGAAGCGTTGCTGAATTTATAGTTACAACAGGTCCCATTGACCATGTTGGATGTGCCAGCGCATCTTCTATCGTTACTGAACTCAAATCTGCACGCTCTCTAAATGGTCCACCACTTGCTGTGAGGATAAGGCGCGAGACTTCCTCCTTCTTACCAGCCATTATTGATTGCCAGATAGCAGAGTGCTCAGAATCAACCGGAATAAGTTGATCTGGCTTGGCTAATTTCATAACGAGTTCGCCACCCGCAACAAGTGATTCTTTATTAGCTAGTGCAACCCGATTGCCCGCTTTGAGCGCTGACAAAGTTGGTCCAAGTCCAATAGATCCAGTTATTGCGTTGAGTACAACATCGCATGTAATTGCCGCTATCTCTGTTGATGATTCTGGACCATCAATAACGCTGACATCAGGTAGTGCTTCTCTAATTACATCAGCATTTGTTGTTACACCAACTACTAACACCTTATATTTTTTTGCTTGCTCAATAATTACCGAAGGATTCTTTCCCGTACTTGTCAGTGCAACAACACGGAAAAGAGTTGGGTTTGCTTCAACAATTTCGAGTGCTTGCACACCAATCGAGCCAGTTGAACCAAGAATTACAATGTCGCGCATATGAATTTATCTATCAAGTAGATTCTGTGTTGGGTTATATGGAGTACCTGATCGTCGCTTTGCAATTGCGCTCAGCGCTTCTAGAACAACGCGGTTTGCAAGAATGGCCGTGATATCAGCTGTATCAAATGCTGGGGCAACTTCGACAATATCGATTCCAACAATCGGTAATTCAAGACAAATTCTGCGCACTGCTTCTAGCAACTCGCGGCTCGTCATTCCACCAGGTTCTGGTGTGCCAGTTCCTGGAGCCATTCCTGGATCTACAACATCGATATCGACAGAGAGAAATACTCCATCACATTCATTAGTCAGTGTTGCAAATGATTCATCCAAAACATTATTGAGACCACGATGTTGAATCTCTGTCATTTCATAAGAGCGCATTCCTTGATCACGCATCCATGCAAGCGTGGTGTTATCTGGCCAATATCCGCGAAGACCAAGTTGTAAGAAGCGATCACCGCGCACAAATCCGCCATCAATCAATCGGCGCATTGGTGTGCCATGACCAACGAGTGCACCCCACTGATCTTCACCGGTATCTGCATGTGCATCAAAGTGCACCATCGAAATCTTTCCAAGTCCCCTATGACGCGCAATGCCTGCAACATCTGCAGATGCAATGGAATGGTCTCCACCGAGAATGACAGGAATTTTTCCTGCGCGAGAAATCTTTTCAGTTGCCTTCGCAAGTACTTCAAGAGATGCGACAAGGTCTCCCCCTGGCATCAATAAATCTCCGGCATCAACAACTTTCAAATCTTTCAAGCCATCTGTTCGAAGTGCTAAATGTGGACGTTCACCATCATGTGGCAAATAATCTCCACCACGAATTGCTTGTGGACCAAACTTCGCACCTGATCTATGAGAAGTTCCGCTATCAATAGGTGCACCAAGAATAATTACGTCAGCATCGGCATATGTTTTGGGATCATCAAGATCGCAGGCAGGGATGCCAAGAAATGTGAAACTTGGTCCATACATATTGCCGTGGTTAGTCATGTCGCTAAGGATACGGGTAAAGAATTAGGAATCGAAGCCCAAGCCTAGGAAATCGAGAAGTTTGAGCCAGAGATTACGTTTTCCATTATTTTCATCGGCACGATTGATAGACCATTGGGTCAAACGAATAAAAATAAATCTAAATGGCTCCGGAGGGAATGGAATTGGCTTTTTTCTTACCATTGCTAAACGAGTGCGTTCGTTATCAACGCCATCTAAAAGATCCAGCATTACTTGTGCACCAAATCGCGTAGCGCCAACACCTAAACCAGTGAAGCCAAGTACATATGCAACGCGTCCTCGATAGGCCTTGCCCCAAAATGGTGAGAAGCGAGAACAGGTATCAATTGCACCACCCCAGCCATGAGTGAACTTAATTCCTTTGAGTTGCGGGAATGTATCTAGAAAATCTGCAGCTAAATGTGCGTATGTCTCTGCATCGGTTTCGTATTCTTGGCGAACCTTGCCTCGGAAGTTATAAATAGCATCATAACCGCCCCATAAAATTTCATTATCTTTTGTCATTCGGTAATAGTGGAATTGGTTACCTGCCTCAGATAATCCCTCTCTCCCAGACCAACCAATTGCATCCAATTGCTCTGGAGTAAGAGGCTCTGTAACTAATTGAAAATCATAAACAGGAACAACATATTTTTTTGCTCTGCGAACAAGTGGAGTAAATACATTTGTTGCAAGCGCTACCTTTTGTGCATACACACTTCCGTATGGTGAATGTACGATCATTCCGTTATTTGTTCGCTCGAGCCATTCCACCTTTGTATTTTCAAATATGCGAACTCCAAGTTTCAAGCATGCGCGTTCTAATCCCCATACTAAACGTGCTGGGTCAACAAGGGCAGTTCCATCTGGATCCCATAATGCAGCTTTGTAGAGCGGTGACTTTACGCGCTTGAAAACTTCTTCTTTGGAAAATACTTCGACGTGGTCACCGTAGGAATTACGCAGCGCTGCTTCTTCTGCAAAACCATTCTTTTGCCACTCTTCAACTGCTACTCGCAGTTCTCCCGTGCGCTCCCAACCACAATCAATTCCATAACGCGCAATTGCCTCTTCAATGCCATCCATATTTTCGCGACCAAGACGTTCAATAATCTGCATCTCATCTTTGAAGCGTGAATATCCATTAGTAAAACCATGAGTCAGCGAAGAGTTACAAAATCCGCCATTGCGACCAGATGCACCTGCGCCAGTTTCACGTTGCTCGACAACAACTACTTCGCGTTCTGGATTTTGCTCTTTCGCAAGGAGGGCAGTCCATAACCCTGTATAACCGGCGCCGACAATGCAGAGATCCGTTGTGACATCACCAATCAATGTTGGATTTGGTTGTGGTTCTAAAGGATCTTCATCGAGCCAATAAAGCTGTGGCTGCATATAAGAAAGATGTTTGAGTACGTAAGGGTCGATGGTGGCCATCGCGCTATCCGGCCTTGACCGGAATCACCCCTTCACATCTACTCGTAGTTGGCCCGGGTCCTCCGGAGTCCTACCCCATAACGCAAGTCGATCTTTTCCAACTTGTTCTTCGTTATAGCAGGTCTAAATATTAGCGCGCTTTCTTACGATTGACTAGTTGACCCGCAATAACGATGGCCAACGCGAGGAAAAACATTGAGGAACCAATCACATTCGCTTGGGCTGGGATACCGCGTGCTGCGGAAACATAGACAAATTTTGGAAATGTAATAAGAGTTCCAGAATTGAAATTCGTAATAATGAAATCATCAAAGGAAAGGCTAAATGCTAATAGTGCAGCACCTGCAATACCGGGTGCAACTAATGGCAGTGTTACACGTCGGAAAGTTTCAAGTTCATTTGCGTAAAGATCCATTGCTGCTTGTTCTAGGCGTGGATCCAAACTAGCAATACGCGCCTTGACGGTCACCACAACGAATGAGGTACAAAACATTACATGTGCAATTACTGTTGGCCAAAAGCCTGGATTGATTTTGAATACTAAGAATAGAGAAAGTAATGATGCGCCTAAAACAATTTCAGGTGTAGCCATTGGTAAAAAGATAAGAAGATTTGAACTTGAACGACCTTTGAATTGGTAGCGACCAATTGCAAAGGCAATCATGGTGCCCAAAATTGTTGCAAAAGTAGTGGCCAAGACTCCAATCTTGATTGAGTTACCGAGCGCGTTACATACCTCTGGTGCACCACATGGATTCTGCCAATTACTAAGAGTAAAGCCCTTCCAAATGAGATTACTCTTTCCTGAATCATTGAAAGAAAATATAAATGTGTAAGCAACAGGAATGAAGAGATAGGTGAAGCCGAAGATCATGTAGATACGCAACATGTTGCGGCCAAACCATCGAGAGATTCGAGCTTTAGTTGGAATAGTTGGAATTGTTGCATCTTTGACTTTATGACTCATACCAACTCCTCCGTTCCAGCCTTGCGAATGTACAAAGTAACAAGTATCAAGATTGCAGCCATGAGAGTAAATGAGAGTGCCGCCGCTGTTGGGTAATCAACAATCTTGAAATAGCGAGATTCAATGACGTTACCAATCATCTTTGTATTTGGACTTCCAAGAATTGCGGCATTAACGTAATCACCGGCTGCAGGAATAAATGTGAGCAACGTTCCTGCAACAACTCCCGGCATTGAAAGCGGAACAGTCACACGGCGAAAAGTTGTTAGTCCATTTGCGTATAAGTCCCCTGATGCCTCAATTGTGCGTGGATCAATACGTTCGAGGGATGCGTACAGTGGCAAAGTCATAAATGGCAAGAAGTTATATGTCATACCCGCAACTACTGCAAAGGCAGTTGAAGTAAGTGTTGTTTGCTCGCTAATAATATGTAGCGAACGCAGAGTAGGAACAATAAAACCTTCTTCACCCAAAATCTGCTTCCATGCAACTGTACGGAGTAAGAAAGATGTGAAAAATGGTGCAACTACGAGTACAAGCAAAATATTTTTGAATTTTCCCGATTTGAAGGCAATCGCATACGCCAGCGGGTAAGCAATAGCTAGCGCCAGGATAGTTGCAAGAGTTGCATAAACAAATGAGCGGCCAAATTGCTCCCTATTATCAACAAAAGCATTGATGTAATTACTGAAAGCAAAAGTTTGTTCGTACTGTCCAGTGTCGCCACCTTTGACAGGTGTTTGGGTAGAAGTCTGAGCAAGATTGAGAATCGGGAGAATAAAGAAAGTAAATAGGAATGCAAAACCAGGAAGAAGCAGTAGGTATGGAACCCGAGCCTTACCTATTTTCATTCCTCTGTTGGTTCCTCTGGATTTACTTCAGTTCCTGCACCAACATCTTCATCGCCGCGAAGACCAAAAGTAAAAGTTGGCTCCCATGAGATAACAACTTCGTCGCCTTTATCAAATGGTGCAACACCATCATCGTTTTGTTCAAAGACCATAAGTTCTTGGCCCCACGGCATTGCAACAACATATTGAGTACTTACTCCAATGTAGGAAACATCTTCAATATGTCCGCCAGTCAATGTATTTCCTCTAGTTGGTGTACCAACGAGTGAGATACGGAATTTCTCTGGACGAATTCCTGCATACATCGAGCTATCAACTGCATGGCTGCGCTTTTTTGGCATTGAAATCTTTTGTCCAAAGAGATCAATCACCAAATTATCGCCATCAGTACCTTCGATTTTTCCTTTGATCAGATTTGATTGACCAAGGAAGTTTGCAACAAATGCAGTCTCTGGATCGTCATATAAATCAGCTGGTGAACCCATCTGTTCAATACGTCCTTCATTCATAACAGCAATCGTGTCAGCCATTGTCATGGCCTCTTCTTGATCGTGTGTTACGTGAACAAATGTAAGTCCAACTTCGCGCTGAATCCATTTGAGTTCAATCTGCATTTGGCGACGCAATTTGAGATCGAGTGCACCAAGTGGCTCATCAAGGAGCAGTAGCGCTGGGCGATTTACGATTGCGCGAGCAAGTGCGATGCGCTGTTGTTGTCCGCCGGATAATTGAGTTGGCTTGCGCTCTGCCAAATGTGGCAACTCAACGAGATTGAGAACTTTATCTACTTGCTCTTTCACATCTTTGATTCCACGCCTGCGCAAACCAAATGCGATATTTTCAAAGATTGAAAGATGCGGAAAGAGCGCGTAGTTCTGAAAGACAGTATTGATTGGTCGTTGATACGGACGAGTCGTTGTTATATCTGTATCGCCTAAATGAATACTTCCAACGGTTGGTTCCTCAAGGCCTGCAACCATACGAAGCGTTGTTGTCTTGCCACATCCTGAAGGTCCAAGGAGTGCAAAGAATGAACCTTTCGGGATAGTCAGCGTGAGATCATCAACTGCGGTGAAATCTCCATACGACTTCGTAATTCTGGTGAGGCGAAGATCGCCTCGCGCAGAGATTGCGTCGTTAGACACCTAGTTGCCTTGTGCCTTTTGGAATGCCTCGGCCCATGTTGTCTCCTCAGTTGGAGTTAGTGAGCGGAATACATGCAGACGTGATGCAGTCTTCTCTGTTGGGAAAATGTATTCACTTGTTGCAAGTTCCGGTGCAATCTTTTCCATCTCAGCTTGTGCACCCTTTACTGGGCATACATAATTTACATATGCAGCAACTTCTGCAGCAACTGCTGGTTCGTAGTAATAATTAATCAACTTCTCTGCATTAGCTTTTCCTGCAGCAGATGCTGTTGAAGGAATCATCAAGTTATCACCAGAGATAGTTCCGCCAGATTCTGGAATAGCAAAGTCAAACTTGCCCTTATTTTCTGAAGCAAGAATAAACATATCGCCAGACCAGCCAATAACAGCAGTTGCATCCCCTGAAGTGAGATCTTCCGCATATTCATTGCCCTTGACTCCACGAATCCAGCCATCAGCAATCTTTTTCGCCATGAAATCAACTGCGTTCATGAATTGCGCTTCGGTAACTGTAGAAAGATCTACGCCTTGTGCAAGCAAAATAACTCCGATGGTGTCGCGCATCTCTGTTAGTACGACAATCTTTCCCTTATTTTGTGGAGCGAAGAGATCATCGAGTGTACGAATTCCCTTTGGATTCTTCTCAGTATTCCAACCAAAACCAGACATGATACCTTGCCAAGTAAGAGAGGATTCGCGCATAGGATCATATGAAGGTGCTGCAAGTGAATCCAAAATATTTACTTTATTTGGAACATTTGCTGCATCAAATTTTTGTGTGTAACCGAGGCGAAGCCAACGAGCAGCCATCCAGTCAGTTGGTGTTACAACGTCATAACCAATATCTTCGCCAAGCTTGAGTTGCGCTTGTACCTTTCCAAAGAATTCATCATTGTCGTTGTAATCTTCAAAATATTTTGCATCAATTCCAGTTTGCTCAGTGAACTTAACTAATGTTGGATAAGTCTTTGAATCTGAATCAAAATCTAAATAGAGAGGCCAGTTACCCCAGCGAACAGAATTTGCAGAAGAAGCACTATCTCCGCCTGATCCACACGCTGCTAATAATCCTGCAGCACCAAGTCCACCTGCACCTGCAAGCACTGCACGACGAGAAATGCGCGATCCAAGAATTGAACGCGCTTCTGGTGAGAGTGAATTTTCTGTAGCCATACTGATTAACTCCTAATAGATTGGTAATGGGTGATGCTGGTCAAATACTACGCCCCAAGATTAGTCATCACATGCTTGATTCGGGTGTAATCCTCGAATCCATATGCTGACAAGTCCTTTCCGTAGCCCGAACGCTTGAAGCCTCCGTGAGGCATCTCTGCCACAACCGGAATATGTGTGTTGATCCAGACGCAACCAAAGTCGAAGGCCTTGGCCATTCGCATTGCTCGGCCGTGATCTTTAGTCCAGACACTCGATGCTAAGCCGTAATCGACTCCATTGGCCTTGCTCACTGCATCTGCTTCATCGCTAAATTTTTGTACTGTGATTACTGGTCCAAATATTTCACTTTGAATCATCTCGTCATCTTGCTTGAGATCAGCGACAACTGTTGCAGGGAAGAAATAGCCAGGGCGATCAAGGGCTTTGCCACCTGTTGTTACGCGGGCGTGAGATGGAATTCGGTCAAAGAAGCCGCTGACTCGAGCTAACTGGTTTGCATTATTGACTGGCCCCAAGAAGACATCTTCGTGAGGAGTGCCGATTGCTATTCCCTTTGCTTGCTCGGTAAGAAGCGCGACAAATTCGTCATAGGCAGATGCTTCGACGATCACACGTGTTGCTGCTGTGCAATCTTGTCCTGCATTGAAGTATCCAGCAATTGCAATTGTTTCTGCAGCAGCTGCTAAATCTGCATCAGCAAATACAACTACAGGTGCTTTGCCACCGAGTTCTAGATGTACACGCTTGAGTTGAGTTGCAGCAGATTGTGCAACTTGAATACCGGCACCAACAGAGCCTGTGATTGACACCATTTCTGGGCGTTTATGTTCAACGAGTGCGCGACCTGTTTCACGTTCTCCGCACACAACATTGAATACACCCTTGGGTAAAAACTCTGACATAACTTTTGCCATCCATACAGTTGACATAGGTGTTGTATCTCTTGGCTTGAGAACATCAGTATTTCCTGCAGCAATTGCAGGTGCCCATTTCCAGACTGCCATCATCATTGGGTAGTTCCACGGTGTTACTTGACCGATAACTCCAATAGGTTCGCGACGAATAAAGGAGGTCATGCCCGGCATATATTCAGCAGCAGATTTTCCTTCGAGGTTTCTGGCAGCTCCTGCAAAGAAGCGAATTTGATCCACCATTGGTGGAATTTCCTCTGATGTGACGAGTGAAACTGGCTTACCTGTATTTTGTGATTCAATTTCAATGAGTTCTTTTTGCTTACTCTCTATAGCGTCAGCAATTCTTATGAGAGCAAGCTGGCGTTGCGATGGTGTTGAATCGCGCCAACCCGGAAAAGCATCACTCGCTGCTTTGAATGCAGAATCAATATCTGCGCTATTTGATTTTGGTGCGCTTGCATATGCTTGACCAGTCGATGGATTGATGATTGATGTTGTCTCACCTGAAGCACTATCTACTGACTTACCATTGATAAAATTCGCTAACTTTTTCATGGCGTGAGCCTACCAATAGCCAATCTTGGGCTCTAGTCCTCGCGGGTTTTTTCTGCCGCTGCTAATTGACCGCAAGCCCCATCAATCTCGCGTCCCCTAGTGTCGCGAACCGTTACGGGAACCCCATAACTTTCGAGAATTCGAACAAATTCTGCTTCATCTTGCGGGCGTGATGCTGTCCACTTGGAACCAGGTGTTGGGTTGAGTGGAATCAAATTCACATGGGCATTTCGGTTTTTTAAAAGGCGTCCCAATAGATCGGAACGCCAGGACTGATCATTGATATCTCGAATCATGGCGTACTCGATTGAATAACGTCGTCCAGTTTTTTTCTCATACGCATCTGCTGCTGCAAGAACTTCTTTTACTTTCCATCGTGAATTGATAGGAACAAGTGAGTCACGTAATTCATCATCGGGGGTATGCAAGGAAACGGCAAGAGTGACAGAGATACCTTCTTCAGTTAGCTTTTCAATTCCGTTTACTAATCCGACGGTAGAGACAGTTACTGAGCGCGCACTAATCCCCAATCCATCAGGATTTGGATCTGTAATATTTCGAACAGAGCGCATCACAGCGTTGTAATTAGCAAGTGGTTCACCCATGCCCATGAAGACAATATTTGAAAGTCTTGTTGCGCCACCTGGTAGTTCTCCATCGGCACATGCACGTGCTGCTGCAACTATTTGTTCTGTAATTTCGCCAGCACTCAAATTTCGAGTCAGTCCTGCTTGACCCGTTGCGCAGAATGGGCAATTCATGCCGCATCCTGCTTGAGAAGAGATACATACAGTTACTCGATCGGTATAACGCATCAAAACACTCTCAACGAGTACTCCATCGTGAAGTTTCCATAAATCCTTGCGGGTCATGCCGTTATCGCATGTAATCGAGCGAACTAGATTAATAAGTTTTGGAGTGAGTTGATCTGCAATACTCTGGCGCATTTCTGCAGGAATATCACTCCATGTAGATGGATCGTTAGAAAGATGTGAAAAATAATGGGTTGCGACTTGTGATGCGCGATACCCGGGAAGACCAAATGAGGCTGCAAATTCTTTACGCTCCGCCGGTGAAAAATCAGCTAAATGCTTTGGAACCTTCTTACGCTGTGGCGGTTCATCAAAGACTAATTTGAGTTCATCGCTCATAAATAACGCTTCACAATTTCTAGCGCTAACCACATGGCAGGTGATGAAAGCAGTACTGAATCAAGTCGATCGAGCATGCCACCATGGCCTGGTAGAAGTGTGCCCATATCTTTGAGGGACATATCGCGCTTCATTGCACTTTCGATGAGATCGCCACATGTTGCAGTAAAGACAATCATCAATCCAACTGGGATACCGATCCACCAGTGCATATTCATTACATAGTGGAAACCAATGATTCCACCAATGACTGTAAAGATAATCGAACCAATTAAACCTTCCCAAGATTTCTTGGGACTAATTTTTGGTGCAAGTGGATGTTTTCCAAATAGAACACCGACAAAATATCCGAAAGTGTCATTACAGCCAACAAGAATCACAAAGGTCATAACACGTTCTAGGCCCGTACTTGGGCGAGCCAATAGAACTAAAAATCCAGCTAAGAATGGCAGATAAATAATTGTGAGTGATGTTGCTGTTGCTCTAGATACAAAACCTTCAGGGCCATGGCGAAGGAGTGAGATAAGAAGTATTGGGAATGCGATCGCAGTTGCAATTGCCAAACCTGCAACTCCTCCATTCCATGTGGCATATGTGAGTGCTAGCGTTGCAACAACGAGTGAACGATATGAAATTGTGATATTTGCGCTACCAAATGCTCGAACAATTTCGCGAATTCCTAAAATGACTGCGACAGCGACAACCACTGCAAAGATTTCGCGCTGATAAGCAAGGGCAAACCAAATGAGCGCTAAAAGTGAAAAACTCACACCAATTGATGGCAAAAGCTTTCTACCGGCACGCTTGTTGATCGCCTCGTTTATCGAATTGAAATCAGACACAAAAGTGGGAACTTCTCAGATTTCGAGAAGTTCAACCTCCTTATGCTTGAGTAATTCATCAACTTTTGCCACATGATCTGATGTGATTTTTTCTAACTCTTTTTCCCCGCGGCTCAAATCATCTTTACCGATATGGCCATCTTTTTCCAACTTCTCAATTGCTTCCTTTGCAGCGCGACGAATATTGCGCATAGAGACCTTCGAATCTTCGCTTTTACCTTTAGCAACTTTGATAAATTCCTTGCGACGCTCCTCAGTGAGTTGAGGAAAATTGATACGGATAACTACGCCATCATTTCCTGGATTTACACCAAGATCTGATTCGCGAATAGCTTTTTCAATTGCAGCCATTGCGCCTTTATCAAATGGAGCAATTACTGCCATTCGTGCTTCTGGAACTTGAATCGATGCCAATTGAGATAGGGCGGTATATGTGCCGTAGTAATCAACCATGATTTTGTTG
>JAPLBJ010000044.1 GCA_026392845.1 Actinomycetota bacterium | reverse complement strand
CAAAGCGCCAGAGGGTGTTCGCATAGTGGGAATCGACGAGGGCACAGCGATCGTGACAAGTAATCTCAAAGTTTGGAGCATCTACGGAGATGGCTCTGTGCATCTACTCAACGGCAAAAATACTGGAAAGTATCAATCTGATATAGAAATCGAGATTTAGAAGTAGGCATCTTCAAATCCTGTCTCGTCAACCTATATTCGTGCCACTAAACTAATGGCTGGCGAATAAGTGGCAAATGAAAACGAAATGGATACATAAATATGGCAAAGCAAAACTGGGCAACCAATATCAATTTTCATGATGCTCAAACTCTGCATCCAAAATCTATTGCCGAGCTTGCAGAAGTAGTCTCGAGCTCTGAGAAAATACGTGCTCGCGGTTCAGCCCACTGTTTCAACACAATCGCAGACACTCACCATACAGCTGTTGTGCTCGATGCAATGCCTAGTGAACTTGAGATTAATGCTGAGACAAATACCGCGACAATCAATGCAGGTATGAATTACGCCGTTGTTTCTGAATTTTTACATGCGCGTGGATGGGCACTACATAACTTGGCATCGCTTCCCCATATTTCAATTGGTGGCGCTGTAGCAACTGGATCTCATGGTTCTGGTATCAAAAATGGTGCGCTTCATACAGCCATAAAATCAGTGAACCTCATGGGCCCTGATGGAACTATCCGCACATTGACTCGAGGTGTTGATTCCGAGTTCTACGCATCCGTTGTCGCATTGGGTCTGCCAGGAATTGCAATATCTTTTGAAGTTGATATTCAACCTACTTTTGAAATCTTCCAGACCGTTTATGGCAATATGCCAGTAAAGACATTTGGTGAAAATATCGTTGACGTTCTATCGGGTGCTTATAACGTCAGTTACTTCACTACATGGGCCGGCGAAAAAGTTGGAGATGTTTGGTTCAAATCAAAGACTCCAACAACAGATTCTTACTTTGGAACTCCTGCACGAAATGAAAAGGCGCACCCAATCTTTGGAGTAGATCCAACAGCATCAACTGAACAACTCGGAGTTGCTGGTCCATGGCACTTGCGTCTGCCCCATTTTAGAATCGATGCAAATCCAAGTGCTGGAAATGAATTACAGAGCGAGTTCTTTGTTCCATCACAACGAGCAGCAGAGGCATTTGCAGCAGTTGAAAAAATCTCTCATAATTTTGGTGAGAAATTACTTGTCACTGAAATTCGCTCGATTGCAGAGGATCAGCATTGGATGAGCCCGGCAAATGGTCGCGAGACTGTCTGCATTCACTTCACATGGAAAAATGATTACGAAGTTCCGTACTTGGTCTCACTTATTGAAGATGCGCTACTTCCATTTGGATTTAGAGCTCACTTAGGCAAAGTATTCAATATCGATGGAGCTCACTTGAGAACTGTCTATCCTAAGTTTGATGACTTTAGAGATTATGTTCGCACATGTGATCCAACTGGAAAATTCCAGAATGAGTTCACAACAGCACTCTTAGAGCTCTAAGAGTCTCTTCTCAACAATTACGCGTTATTCGATATGTTACTGATATAGCTCTTGAATAAACTTGTATCGTAAATAGCATCGAATTCATTACCGACAATTCGATAGTGATCAACATTCAATTCTTTGAACCTATTACCCAAACAAAGTTGCAGCGCTTCAATCGTAGGAATTTCTGAATGAATTCGTTCCGAAACTAAGTTCATCACTCGTGTTCCGGAACCTAATGAATTAGTCGTAGCTAAGGTCAAGGCATCGACTACCTCGCTCAATGAAACCGTACCTAGAGTACAAAAAGGAATAGACATCTCCCCTATTTGTAGCGATGTTGAAGGTTGAATACCATCGTCTAAAACAGCTCCTATTCGAAACAACGTGAAGTCAAGATCCGAGTTTACGTGCGAATAATATGCACACAATTCCTCGATAAAATATTTAGATACGCCATAAATATTCGCTGAATCACACGGGTGATTATCAGGAATTGGTAGTTTTCTTGGAGTAAAATCCGAAGTAAGGCATCCAACGACAGCAATTGAACTTGCAACTATGAACTTTTTAATACCTTGGTCAATCAAGTTTCGAAACAAAATAGAACTTCCAGCAACATTGACTTGCATCGCATCTTTTTCATTTGCTTCACCCGTTACGGCTCCCAGATGGATCACGGAGTCGATTTTGAAACGTGACAAGGCGCTAACGGTGTCTGCATCGGTAAAGCTACCTTCAATCATGGTCAAACCAGGTACATCAATGTGCTTGCGAGAAAGTGCTATAACGTGATGACCTTCGACCACTAATTGTTTTGATAATTTTGTTCCGATATATCCACTCGCGCCGGTTACCAGAACAGTTTGCATTAGAGCCTCTCAAAAATCTGAATTCTTCAAAGAGCTTAGAGGACGCCTTTTACAAGTACGAAGCATTGATACGGTTGATCATCGCTAGTAATTATCGTGGCATATGCCTTTCGCGCTCTTTCATAGAAAGCTTCGCGAGGTATCGAGCCCATTGAAAACTGGCGGCCTTCTAATTTCTGAGCCAGCGCATGAATCTTCTTCTGTCCCTCTGTGACTTGATGAGGATCTCCAACTACTTGCATTCTCACAAGTGGCTCCTCAACGAAGGTGTCTACGGGATAAAGTTCGAGGACTAAACTTAGAACGGTAGCAACATCAGTGGCTCGGTAATTCACAACACGAGTTGCATTTGATACCCCTGGAAAATTACGATCACAAATTACAAGTTCATCTCCATGACCCATTGATGCCAAGATACCTAAAAGATCGGCGCTTACTTCTGGGTTGATTCCCTTTAACATCTATGACTCCTGATCTCGAGTTCCAGCGCTCATAGTAAAGCAAAGGCTGAATCTGCGAAAGCCTCAAATAATTTTATGAGTTCTATATCGCTATTCGCACGCCACATATAGAATCCTACGAATATTGAGGTGAATGGGATGGTTTTCTAAATGGCAGAAGTGTTGGGTCAAATTTTCTCTGACGCAGAGTTGAAAACTCTTATTGCCGCATTCAACACCGTTATTCCTGAAGATGATGATCCCAATGGCTGGGATGGCGGAGTTGCTCGCTTGCTGAACGAGCACATTCAAGATTTTATGAAATGGTGTGTAAATCCCCTCAAACGAGCCTCGGTGATTCTCAATGAGAAATCAACTGAAAATTTCAACTTAATATTTTGTGAATTAGATTCTAAGCAGCAAGTGGAAATACTCACAGAGGCATACTCACAAGAAATTCCTGAAATTTCACCTACATCGCTGGCAGGTATATCCATTGCGCCAATAAACAGCATTATTCGAATTGCATATGAGGGTTACTACGGTGGAACAAGTGAGCCTGCCGGTTGGAAAGTAGCAGGATTCAATCAATTACCTGCAGGTGTTGAGATAGTTGAACCAGATCTGATTCCAAGTACCAAAATCAAAGATTTATTACCTCATTATTACGCAATCATTATTGGCGCAGGCGCGGGTGGTGGAGTTGTTGCTGCGGAATTAGCAATGTCTGGCAAAAAAGTTCTACTTCTCGAACAGTCAAGACCTCATTATGCATCCGAACTGCGTGGAAATCATTTACAGGGTAAACGCGAACAGATCTACAACGTCACTGCCAATGTTGGAGTTGGACATCCTCGCGTGCTTGAAAATGAAGATGGTTCGACCGTATTACTCAATCCAGAAGATAGTGCAGTTGATTATGGAACAGTTGCAGTAACACTTGGTGGCGGTACACGTGTGTGGCAGGGAATGGCATGGCGTTTCTCACCAGAAGATTTCACAATGGCCACTACTTACGGAGTTCCCGAAAATAGTACGTTAGCTGATTGGCCCTTTAAATATGAAGAGTTAGCACCGTACTACGATCGCATCGAATGGGAACTAGGTGTGGCAGGTGATTCGAATAGTGTTGTTGCGAAAGTGCACCCTGGTAGAAAGCCATATCCAATGCCAGCCTTTCCTGACGATAAATCTAGAATCACATTGAGGCTAGCAATTGAAAAACTAGGTGGGCAAGCATCTGCAATTCCATTGGCGTTGAATACAATTTCGCGTGATGGACGAGCAGCTTGTGTGCGTTGTAATCAATGTGTAGGACATTCATGTCCTGTGGACGCCAAAAATGGAACCCACAACACCTTTATTCCCAGAGCGATTGCATCAGGTAATTGTCATCTAATTCAATCTGCCCAAGCCACTTCGATTGAGCATGA
>JAPLBJ010000053.1 GCA_026392845.1 Actinomycetota bacterium | reverse complement strand
GGAAAATCTGCAGGATGGTGGCAAGGACATGAAGCGTGGAGCAATCTCTGTGCTGGTTCAACAATGGGAGTTGTTTATGGCGCTGCCTGTTTATGGGGATGGCGATTACATAAAGATGAATTAGGACACAGTGATTTTTTTCTTGCACCAGGATGTGGATGGCGCGAGGCACTTGATTTTGAAGGAGCAACATATGTTGGTTTAGTCGGGAAAATTTTGCGTGGATTACCAATTGCGCAGATACAACCGAGCTGGAGTGAAGCAATTTCACCACGAGGACTTATTGTTCACGGCAGACTCTTTATTGGTTATCAAGAAAATGGCGGCCCACTCGATGTTCGAGGTGATGGAATCCCTTTGAATTACAGGGTTATTGATCCAATGAATGGAAAGGAATTACTACGTGGGCGGCGCGAGAAAATTGAGTCAATAATCCCAGATACTGGTACTGGTGCACGGGTTTACATCTGCGAAGCCTAAGATAAGCAAGTGCAAAAAGTACTTCAGCCTAAAAGTAAGTTAGTCAATATATTTTTAGCTGTATCAATAATCTATTTTGCGATTCCAATTATGTTTCTTTTTGTTAGTTCTACAAAACCACCTCAGGATTTCGGAAACACATTTTCATTATGGTTTGGTCACTCATTTAGCTTCTTCCAAAACCTCCAATGGTTAGTAGATTCAAATGGTGGTATTTATGTTGTCTGGCTAAAAAACACTATTTTTTACTCACTAACTGGTGCCATCGGAGCGCTACTTTGTTCTGCCATGGCCGGTTTTGCGATTGCCGCTTATGAATTTAAAGGCGTGCGTCAACTACAGGCTTTTATTCTATTTCTTGTCATGGTTCCAGCTAATACTCTTGTTCTCCCACTGTTTATTTATTTTGCGAATTTTAATCTAATCAATACACCATGGGCAGTGATCCTGCCTTCATTAGTTAATCCACTCGGAACTTTTATTATTGCTTATTACGCGAAAGAGAACCTGCCGAAAGAACTTATTCAAGCGGCAAGACTTGACCGAGCGAGTGAGATCCGAATTTTTATCCAACTTTCAATTCCTATTTTGCGCCCAGCCTTAGCGACAGTATTTCTACTTAATTTGGTAACCAACTGGAATAATTTTTATTTACCTTTACTTATGTTCAACGATGCAAAGCTTTTCCCTTTATCTGTAGGGCTTGGAACTTCATACGGAGGCCCTGGATTGATTATGGGAGCCTTTGTTGCGATGGCGCCTATTTTGGTCGCCTTCCTCTTCCTTCAACGCTTCTGGCTCAAAAATATTACTGCGGGCTCAGGCGTATAAGCCTGAGTGCGTTTTATCCAATAACAGCTTTCTCATCTATAGTTTGCCTACGTGCGATTCTTAAATACACCCACGTATGACCTCACTTATGACGATGTATTCATGGTGCCAAGCCATTCCGAGCTTTCAAGTCGAATGGAAGTTGATTTAGCCTCACATGATGGATCTGGAACAACAATTCCTTTAGTTGTAGCAAATATGACTGCCATTTCTGGTCGACGAATGGCAGAAACTATTGCTCGTCGCGGCGGAATAAGTGTTATTCCGCAAGATATTCCAATCGCTATTGTGAGTGATGTTATTTCATGGGTGAAATCGCGTCATGTATTTTTCGATACACCAATTACTTTATCTCCGGATCAAACAGTTGCAGATGCGGTTAGCTTGCTCAACAAAAGAGCACACGGAGCAATAGTTATATTGGATAAGAATCAGCCTATTGGAATCGTGACTGAGGAAGATTGCGAAGGCGTTGATCGATTTACCCAACTTAAAAATGTTATGAGCAAAGACCTAATTACTTTGCCTGACACATACGGGGCTAAAGAGGCATTTGAATTCTTGCATAACAATCGCCGCAAACTTGCTCCAGTAGTTTCGGCAAATGGTGAACTTGTTGGAATCCTTACACGTGTTGGTGCGCTACGTAGCACTTTGTATACACCGTCATTAGATTCAAAGGGGCGCTTGCGTATTGCAGCAGCTATTGGAATCAATGGTGATGTTGCTGCTAAAGCAAAAGCGCTTATCGATGCTGGAGCAGATGTACTTGTTGTTGATACCGCTCATGGACATCAAAAGAAAATGATTGATGCCCTCAAAGCTATTCGCGCAATTAATCCAACCGTTCCAATCGTTGCCGGCAATGTTGTTACAGCCGCCGGGGTTCGTGATTTAGTTACAGCAGGTGCCGACATAATTAAAGTTGGCGTTGGTCCTGGCGCAATGTGTACTACACGTATGCAAACAGGTGTTGGCAGACCACAATTTTCCGCTGTATTGGAATGTGCAGCTGAGGCAAAGAAATTAGGAAAATCAGTGTGGGCAGATGGCGGAGTCCGTCATCCTCGCGATGTCGCACTAGCGCTAGCGGCCGGTGCATCGCAAGTAATGATTGGCTCCTGGTTTGCTGGAACATATGAATCACCCGGAGATTTGCAACGCGATTCAAATGGTCGGCTATTCAAAGAATCTTTTGGAATGGCATCTGCTCGCGCAGTAGCAGCGCGTACATCTTCTGAAGATGCATTCGATCGCGCACGCAAATCACTTTTTGAAGAGGGAATTTCTACATCTCGCATGTATCTCAATCCCGCTCGTCCAGGAGTTGAAGATCTACTCGATGAAATCATTGCTGGACTTCGTTCTTCATGTACATATGCCGGAGCTAAAAACCTCGAAGAATTCGCTGATAAAGCTGTCGTAGGTATCCAATCATCTGCTGGCTATGCAGAAGGGCGCCCACTTCATTCCTCCTGGACGCTTTAGGTTCTAGCATTGCAGGCATGAAGCGTCTCTTCTTCGCCATCGCATTAACATTTTCATTTCTCGTTCCGGCATCAGCTCAAGCTAGCGATAACCAAGTAACTGTTTTATCCCGAAATCTCTACCTAGGCGCAGATGTTGGAATAGCGCTCAAACTAATTCCTGATTTTCCTGCTGCTGCGCAATTTATGTGGAGCCAAGTAAAGGCTAATGATTTCGCACAGCGCGCACCAAAATTGGCGCAAGAAGCGATTAGCAATGATGCTGATGTTATTGGAATACAAGAAGCAACTATTTGGTATTGCAAGAAGAATGCGTGGAGTAAAAAGGTCGAAGTTCTAAATTTTACAAAGCAATTTCTAGAAGCTACAAAAGCACAAGGAAGTGAATATGTGCTGGCAAAATTTGACGGGAAAGAAGCTTTCAACCCAGGGTATTCAATAGCCGCGGTTCCGTTTCTGACGATGGTCAATGACCCTTCAACTTTCCAACCTCTATTTGGTCAAGACAAAGCTGCATGTGGTTTTGTAATTGGTGATGCTCTAGCAATCAAGAAAGAGCTAGCAGATAAAGTTCTAAAAGTTGGAAACACAGAATATGTAGACACATACAGCATTGTTCCAACGCTGATGACTATTTATCGTGGCTATACCTGGGCAGATATATCTATTGGGAATCAACCAGTTCGATTTGTTACAACCCACTTGGAATCTATTTGGGACGAAGGGAAAGTTCCTAATGCAGCTAAGCAAGCAACGCAATTAGTCAATGATCTTGAAAACACAACGATGCCACTTGTGGTCCTTGGTGATTTCAATTCTGATCCACGCGATCCACGTCCTCTAGATGCGCCAAATCCTGGCGAACAACCAATTGAAAGTGATGCCTGCCCTGCGCAAAAACATAATTGCAGTGCTTATTGGACGATGCGTGATGCTGGATATATGGAAGCAGATCCGAATCCATTACTTCCAGAGAACTATTCATGGGGAATGAGTGCATTACTGGCTGGTCCTGACGGTATGAGATTTGATGAAGCAAAAAAAATGGGCAATAAATATGGATTTAGTGACCGACTAGATTATGTATTCATTAGAAATGGGATCAAAGAGATTTCTTCAAAAATTATCGGGAACACGTGGCCAGAAAATGAGAACACATGGCAATGTTCTAATGAAGAACAGATTGGTAATACACAAGAAATAGCGCAGCGTATGGGAATCGCAGCTCCAGATTCTGGAATTTGTTTAGCAACAGATCATGCGGGCGTGGTTTCTACATTAGTTCTTGATGGCTCAAAAAGTGCTCGCAGCGCTGATTTACCTGCGCACAAGCCATTCCCAATTTCTTTTTGGCAGTGGGTTGGCTTAGCACTGGTTGGCGCTATTGGTTTTCTAATCTTTAGGAAGAATTCCAAGTTGTTGTCTAAATCCAAGAGAATCCCACGCATCAAATCCATCTAGGACAATTCCGTCTTTGATTGTGTCGATACTGACACCATCTACTGAGACCTTATTTCCAGTTGGTGGCTGACCAAGAAATTCTGCGCCAGTGTGTGTTCCAGTCAGATGCCAACGGGAGACAACGCGATTGCCTTCACAAATTACTTCTTGAACATCAAAGTGAAGATCAGGAAAAGCTGCTTGCCACTTTTTCCATTGTTCTCTAAAACTTTCACGCCCAACACCGAATTTCGGGTCATTTCCTGCAGCATCGAGAGCGATAAAGCGATCAATTGCACTCTCATCTCTCTTGTTCCAAATTTGATCAAAAAAGTCATACGCGGCCTTGCGATTATTTTCTAGTGTCATCAGTGAATTATAACTACCTCTCCTGTTTGTGTGAGTTCTAACAAATCTGCACTCATTCCAAGTGCAATCTCGCCGACATTGCCCATACCAATTTCTCCAGCAGGAAGCGCGGAAGAAGAATTAACAGCATCCTCGATGGAAACCTTGAAATCCTTATGTAGCTTCATAAATGCGCGATCCATAGTCAAGGTACTTCCTGCCAGAGACTTATTGCTAACAAGCCTTGCTATTCCCTTAGACACATCAACATCGAGTTCACCGATTTTGTATTGTCCATCAATACTTCCCGCAGCAGAGATTGCATCTGTAACAAGAATAGATCTATGGGATGCCAAGGCAAGAATCTCTTCAGTGTCTTCTTTCTTTATATGTGCTCCATCCAAAATCAATTCAAGAGATAACCGATCATCGGCCAGTGCTACTTCAGAAATTGTTCCTGCATCATTTCCAAGTTTTGGCATTCCATTTGTGAAGTGAGTAATAATTGTTGCGCCGTAATCGATGGCTTCAAGTGCAATATGAGCAGTTGCTTCAGTGTGGCCAAGTGCAACAACTACGCCTTCTTCAACAAGGAAATCAATTGCATCCAGTGCCCCTTCTAACTCGGGAGCCAGAGTAATCATTGAAATATTGCCTTGCCCGGCATCGAGTAATCGTTGTAGTTCTTTTACTGATGGGGTGCGCAATAGTGATGGATCATGCGCACCACAGCGAGCATGTGAAAGATAAGGACCTTCCAGGTGAATTCCCTTTATCGCGCTAGTTCCTACATATGGATTAATTCTTTTGATTTGTTCAATTAGTTTTTCAATTGGTTCACTCACCAAGCTTGCAAGCATTGATGTTGTCCCATGTTGGGCATGAACATCAATTACTCGATCAATATCTTCTGGGTCAGGGGATGAAAAGTATGCACCACCGCCACCATGGCAATGAATATCGACAAAACCAGGAATAAGGATGCCTTCAATTACTTTGTCAGCTTTTTCATTTGCCCCATTTTCGATATGAGAAATCGTGTTATTTGATATCTCTAACCAAAAATTTTTTCTTAAGGCGCCTTCTACAACACCAGAGGAGGCTTGGATAATCATCTTAGTTACCTCCATTAGGAAGTAAATCAAGTGCCAACATTGCGCAACCAATAGTTCCAGCTTGAGCGCCGTAGTGAGCAATAACTAATTGTGGGACTTTTTGAAATGTAAGTGACTCACCCAGAGATTTAGCAATTGGATCAATTAGCAAATTCCCTGATTGCGATAAGCCACCACCAAAAATAATTACTTCAGGGGCCAGAACAGTTATAAGCATTTGGCATGCAGTGGCAATAGAAGCCATAGCGTTTTCCCATATTTTTTGAGCAATCGCATCACCATTTTGTGAAAGTGTTGCAATCTCTTCACTACTAGTTCCTGTTTTCCCAGATGCTTGCGCATATGCATTCGTAATAGAAAGGGCAGAAGCGGCTGCTTCCAAACATCCTTTTTTGCCGCAAACACAATTGAATTCCCCACCAACATTGACATGACCAATTTCTCCAGCAAAACCATTGGATGATCTAATTTGACCATCGATAATCAGTGCGGCTGCAATTCCGGTACCAATAGGGATAAAGATTGCATTATTTAGGCTTTTTGCAGCACCATTTCGGAGTTCAGCAAGTGCACCAGTACGAACATCGTGACCGAATGCAACAGGAATCTTTATTTCACGAGCAAGTAAGTCACGAATCGGAAGATTCTTCCACCCTAAATTTCCTGACCATCTTGAAATTCCATTAGTCTCATCGAGAGCACCGGGTACTGCTAATCCAACAGCTTTGATTTCACCGGGAGATGCCAACTTAGAAAGTAATTCACTAATTACTTTTACAGTCTTGCTGCCATCTACATCATTTTGTGGAGTTGGAGCATTAGCAGTTGCAATGATGTGTAGATCAGGATCCACCAAGGCGCCCTTGATACTTGTCCCACCAACATCGATAGCCGCGACAAGTTTCACGCTGGCTAGTCTAAATCACTTATCTAAAATGATGGATCGTGACAGACCTCGAGGATTATCGGCATCTAAACCACGCTTCTTCGCGATAGCGATAGCGACACGGTGCGCCTTGATTAAATGAGCCATTGGGTCAAGCGTGCTACTTTCAAATAGTGCGCCAGTCTTTTTAATATCTCGAATCAAATCATCTGGAATCTCACCGAATGCCCACACTGCACGTCCTGGCTCTGAAATTGAAAGGGGACCATGGCGGTAATCAAGTGCAGGATATGCCTCTGCCCAGAATTGTGAAGATTCACGCGTCTTAAGTGCAGCTTCTTGCGCAAGGCCGATTGTCCATCCACGGCCAAGGAAAGTAATTTGCTCAACATTTACTAAATCTCCAAGGTCACATGTGAGCGCCTCTTGTGCATCTTTAATAATCGATCGCAAATCAAAACCTAAATGCATTCGCAATAAACCAAGAGCAGCTGTTGCCCAACGAGTTTGTAGCACTGATTTTTCATCAGCGAAAGGCATAACAATAGAATGTGTTGCATGTTTGGTTACGGGAGAGCCGTGAACTGACGTCAACATAACTGAAGGAATTTTTGTTTTTTCTAACATCTTTACAACTTCAGTTGTTGTACCTGAGCGCGAAATTGAAACGATTTTGTCGTACTTGCGCTCGTAATTCATTTCTGATCCAACATAGACATCAGTTTCACCATGGCCAGCAGCTTCACGAAGTGATGCATATGCCATCGACATAAACCAAGAACTTCCACAACCAACTACTGCAACCTTCTCGCCCTTTTCAGGAAGAAGATGGAGTGAACTTGGTGCGAAATCAGCAACTTGTGCCCAGATAGATGGTTGTGACGATATCTCTGCATCTGCATATTCGCATGCAATTTTGGTACTCATAAAGAGAAACCATAGGCGAGTGATTAGAAAGAGTCAAAAAATTTTGACTACTTGTATAGTAAAGTGAGCATAAACAATCATATGCTTGCGCATATCTATTCATTTGAGAGGAGAAATGCATGAATCGCCAACAACGCCTCAGCAGCATCCTCGAACTTGTCGTAGAAAAAGGAAGCGTTGAAGTCGATGATGCATCTCGAATACTTGGAGTATCAGCAGCGACGATCAGACGTGATTTTGATGTTTTAGCAAAGCGCCAATTACTCACACGTACACACGGTGGGGCTGTTGCAACAGGGAGTTCTCTTGGATTGCCGCTCACTTACAAGGTGGCAAAAGATGACAAGGTAAAACAAAGAATTGCAAAAGTTGCGGCTGAAATGGTTACACGACATCAAATAATTGGAATCAATGGCGGCACAACATCTACTGAAGTAGCACGAGCGCTCGCTGCAAGAACTGAGTTTGCTCCAAGTGATTCCCAAGAACATTCACCAGCGCTAACGGTTGTAACAAATGCCGTAAATATTGCAGCAGAGTTGACTGTTCGCCACCAAATAAAGATTGTCGTTACTGGCGGCGTAGCTCGACCTCAATCATATGAATTGACGGGCCCATTTGCAGAAGAAGTCCTCAAGGAAGTAAATATTGATATTACATTTCTTGGTGTGAGCGCTTTCAATCCAATTATGGGGGCGGCCGCTAACCATGAAGATGAAGCAAAAGTAAATCGCCAAATGGTTCAGCGATCAAAAAAAGTTGTAGTTATTGCAGATAGCTCAAAATTTACTCGTACCGCATTTGCCACAATTTGTTCTGCTGATCAAATTGATACAATTATTACTGATTCTGGAACAGATGAAGAAATGCTAAAGAAATTACGTCAACTTGGAATAGAAATTATAATCGCCTAATATGACTCAACTCAACCCACTCAAAATAATTACAGGCGAGCTAAAAAATGCTGCTGCAGTAGGGGCATTCAATGTAATTCTTCTAGAGCATGCAGAGGCAATTGTTGCCGGGGCCGAAAGAGTAAAACTGCCAGTCGTATTACAAATTAGTCAGAATTGCGTTGATTACCACGGTGCCCTTAAGCCAATTGCACTTGCATCTAAAGCAATTGCGCAAGCTTCGTTAGTAAATGTTTCCTTACATTTAGATCATGCAGAGAGTGAATTGCTAATCCAGGAAGCACTTGATTTAGGGTTCGACAGCGTTATGTTTGATGGTTCAAAGTTGGAATATTCCAGCAATGTGCAAGCAAGTGCTCGTATGGCCGAACTGTGCAGACAATATGGAGCAACAATTGAGGTAGAACTTGGTGAAGTAGGAGGCAAGGATGGAGTTCATGCACCTGGAGTTCGAACTAATCCGACCGAAGCACAAGCATTTGTTGAAGCAACCGGGGTAGACCTATTAGCTGTAGCGGTTGGCAGTTCACATGCAATGACAACTCGAGACGCAACTTTGGATTTCGAATTAATTTCTCATATTGCTAAGACCGTAAGCGTCCCATTAGTCCTACATGGGTCATCTGGAGTAAATGACGAAGATTTACAAAGGGCAGTAAAAGCTGGAATGCGTAAGATAAACATTGCAACACACCTCAATCATCTATTTACAGATGAAATTCGTAAAATCCTAAACTCTGATTCAAAGATTGTGGATCCTCGTAAGTACGTAAGGAGTGCAAGAAATAAAGTGGCCGATGAATGCGGTCGACTACTGCAATTACTCGCCCTTTCCTAAGGAAAATAGCTATCTCTATTCGGTAGGCTAGGAAACATGTCAAAGCCCACAATTATTCTCGCTACCAGCAATGGTGTCGGGATGGGCCACCTTGCACGAGCAAGTGCTGTTGCACTTGCACTCAAAGATGTTGCAAATCCAATAATTGTTTCAATGGCTGGGGGGATTGCAGAACTTCCTTCATACATGGGAATTCGTTGCGAATACATTCCTGGTCGCGATCGTGGATGGATGTCGCGCGAAAAATGGGATAAATATCTTCGTGATCGCCTTCTTGCATTAGTCGAAGAGACTGGAGCGACAGTTCTCTCATTTGATGGGGTTGTTCCTTATCCAGGAGTCATCGCCGCAAAAAATTCAAATTCAAATCTTGCACTTGTTTGGGTTCGTCGTGGCTTATGGCAGAAAAAACCACAGAGATTCGTTTTAGGTTTGCAATCGCGCATGATGGATAAAATTATTGAACCTGGAGATATTGCTCGTGAATACGATCACGGACCAACAGCAATACGTAAGGATGCAGTACTAACTTCCCCTGTTTCACTTTTTCAGCCAACACATGCAATGTTGCGAGAAGATGCAAAAAAAGCATTAGGGCTGGACCCACATCGCCCAGCTGTATTAGTTCAATTAGGAACTGGTGATAGCGATGTAAATGAGAAGATGAGCGCTGCACTATCAGGTTTACTTGGTTGGAAAGATTTGCAAGTAATACTTACCAAAGCTCCAACGGATAAAAATGGAAAATCGTTAGCACCGGATGGGTTGGATATAAAGGTTTTGCGCTATTTTCCACTTGCAAATGTCTTACATGCATTTGATGCAGGTGTGTGCGCAACTGGTTATAACGGAGTCCATGAACTATTGCCTGCTGGTCTACCAACGGTTTTTGTCTCAAATATCCGGGGTACCGATGATCAAGAGGCTCGTGCTCAGTGGTGTCACGACAAAGGTTTTGCGCTACGGGCTGACCAAAGTGATTTATCAGATATCACTGCGAAAGTGCGCGAATTACAGGATTCCGCCACTCGTGAGCGACTTTCAAAAAAATGTGCAGAATTGCCGGCGGCTAATGGCGGTACTGAGATTGCAAAGATTCTCCTCGAGTTAGCAACAAAATCACGAGCAAACAAACCCGGAACTTTCACTTATACACGCTTGATTGTTCAAGAGCACATAAATCGTGGTTTGCGCCACGTTGCAAATTTAGGATTGCGCCGAGTTGCACTTGTATATCGATTCTTGAATCCACATATTGTTGTAGAAGTAACAAAACAAGAGCCACCTCAATTTGGTAGCCAGACTTCAACTATTGAGCTGCGCGAACTAATCAAGGGTTCAGTCAGATTTGAGCACCTTATTGAAGGCGCCTCTGAAAAATATAAAAAGCGTCGCAAAGAAATTGCCCACGAGGCATATGGCGAATTAGTAGAAATAAAAAAGAAGTAGCTACTCTTCCAAGTACTTTTCGAGTTTATGCTTCAATAAGAAAATTACTCCTACAATAAGAAATAGGGCCACTATTGCCCAGTACTTCAAGTATTTTTCTAATACAGATAAAGAACTTGCAAATTGATATCCAAGCAAGACAACTGTTGTAGAGAAAACAATGCCTCCTGCTGCATTCCACTTTAGGAAAGTTCTATACGGAACGCCATTCATGCCCGCTAAAGATGGGACGAGGGCACGCAGTAGTGCTTGAGCGCGGCCAAAAAAGATTGCTCCGCCGTGATATCGATCGAAGATAGCCTGCGCTAATTTCCAGCGTTTTTCACCTACAAACTTTCCGAATTGTGTTGTTTTAATCTTGGGACCAAAGTGTTTGCCGACTTCATATCCAACTGAATCACCTGCAATTGCACCAACAATTGCACAACCAAGAAATAACCAAACGTTCCATACACCTGAGTGCGCGAGTACACCACCGATAAGTAATGAAGTCTCACCAGGAAGAACGAATCCAACAAAAGCGGCGGCTTCAGCAAAGGCAAATGTGATTAATAATGCAAAGAGTGGAATTTCTAAATTGTGCAGAACTAGCCAATCTGCAACATGATGAATCCACCCCGACATGCGCATACTCTAGTCGTCCTATAGACTCACGACCCATGAGCGCTAATACTTCAGTCCCGATTCATCCAATACTTGCAGAGAGAAAAAGTCCTCGTTCTCTCGATGAATCAGTAAAACTAACTTCAGAAGAAATTGCAGCGCTACTAGAAGCTGCGCGATGGGCGCCTTCGGCAAATAATTTGCAGCCATGGCGCTTCTTTGTAGGTCAACGCGGAGATGCAACATTTACAAATATTTTAGAATCTCTTCGCCCTTTCAACCAAAATTGGTCAAAGCGAGCATCTCTTCTCGTATTAGTGGCTGGTGTTACAAAAAATGAAGATGGAAGTGATAACAATTCCTACACCTACGACTGCGCTTTAGCTGTTTCTCAATTAACCATAGAAGCTCATAGTCGTGGATATGTCGCACATCAAATGGCAGGGTTTGAAAAGGAATTAGCAATACAGAATCTTTCAATTAATTCTGCGTTAGCACCAGTTGTTGTTGTAGCAATAGGAAAGCAAGCTGGGGTTGAACAATTAGATGAAGCTACAGCACAGCGCGAATTAGCTCCCAGAGTACGTAAGCCACTGGACGAAATAGTTCTGAAAGGGTTGCCTAACTAAAAGCGAGATCTGATTTCCCAAAGATCCACAAATACAGGATTGAAAAGCGTGCTCTGTAAATAACTAGTACCACTAGAACCGCCTGAACCCATTTTGTGTCCAATTGTGCGCTCTACCATTTTCACATGGCGATAGCGCCATTCTTGAATTCCTTCGTCAATATCTACAAGTCGCTCACACACCATTGCGCTATCGGGACTATTCCTATGTATTTCTAATAACACATCCTGTACACCCGCATTAGTTTCATAGGCTTTGCTCTTATCGCGCTCGAGTACATCGCTTGGTATCGGATGACCTTGTTGATTTAGATAAACAAGTAAGGAATCCCATAAAGAATTTCCTTTAGTTATTACTGCAATCTCAGCTTGAATATCAACAGGTAAGTGGCCTGCCATTTTGCTATCGCGTCGCCCGAGAATTGCTTCCACTTTTCTAAATTGCGCGGATTGAAAGCCACTTGATGAGGATAAATAACTTCGAAATGAGTTGAATTGCAGAGGTGTCATTGTTTCTAAAATATCAATTTGTGCGACACATACTTTCATAATTGTTCGAATCCGACCCAAAAGTGAAAGCGAGTAGTGAGTATCACCAGCCTCTAAAGATTTTTGTGCTGCTTGAAATTCATGAATAAGTTCTTTGAACCACAATTCATACGTTTGGTGAATAATGATAAAGAGCATTTCATCATGCTCTGGTCCAACTGAAAGGGGACGTTGCAATTTGAGGAGTTCATCAACAGCTAAATACGATGTATACGTTAGGGCAGAATCAAAATTCTCTTCGCTCATGTGACTCGAGAACCGCCTTCTTCAACCTTCTCATACTGGCGCGATGCCACTAAATCTCTAATTCTTTGGAACCCATCCCATACTTCTACGTAAGAAGTTGGTAGAGGAGAAATTGCCAAACGAATCGAATTTGGAGTTCTGTAATCAGGAATCACATTTGCGAATTGGCGAAGTGCAATGCAAATTCGGGCTGCATCGGGATGACCAAGAGTGATGTGCCCACCACGCTCTTTTGCATTTCGTGAAGTCAGCAGTGTGATTCCAAGATCTGCGAGCCAAGCGTCATATAAATCAATCATCATTTGAGTACCAATAGCTGCCTTAGAGGCGATTGCATCAATACCTGCCTCTTCAATTATTTCGAAAGCACTCTTTACGCAACGAAGTCCCATGAGGGATGGGCTTGCAATTTGGTAGCCACGGATACCTTCTGCGCGTTCAAAGACAGGCCCCATTCCAAATTGATCACCTTGTGAAAACCAACCTTGGATTGGAACTTGTAATTCTTTTTGAATTCTTTTGCTTACGTATAACCATGCTGGCGAACCAGGACCTGAGTTCCCGTATTTATATGTGCAACCAACAACAAGGTCCGCGCCATTTGCGTCCAAATTCATTTCGATAGCGCCAACCGCATGGCTCGCATCCCACAGCAGAAGTGCGCCATATTTTCTAGTGAGATCAGTCAATGACTTTATATCGTTTCGTGCACCTGATCTATATTGAATAACTTCTAGAGTCACTAGAGCAACATCATCGCTGAGATATTTTTCTAGAATCTTAGGTGTTATACGTTCATTCTCTGTTGAGCCCGCACTTTCGTTATCAATTATTACCAGATTCAAACCTAGTTGCTTTGCAATCCCTTCAAGAATGTATCGATCAGTTGGAAAATTAGCCGCATCAGTAATAATTGTTTTGCGACCTGGGCGAGCATTAATTGCAGCGAGTGCCAACTGATAGAAATTTACAGATGTTGTATCGCAAGCAAGCATTTGTCCGGGGCCAGCACCGAGTGCGGATCGACCAATAAGGTCTCCAGTTGGCTGCGCTTCATCGACCCAATGACTCCAACCCGTTACAACTTCACGACCCCACTCTTGAGTCATATATTCATTGATAGCAATAACTGTTGAATGAGGTAAACGGCCTAGCGAATTTCCATCGAGATAACACATATCTGGGTCAGTAATTACAAAACGGGAACGAAAATGAGCTAATGGGTCGTTTCGATCGAGTTCAAGTGCGTATTCGCGGTCAGTGATAGCCATGCTTCAAAGGTACGCTCTCCTACCGTGGCGCGCAACGTTGTAAACATTGAAGAGGTCTCTAAGGCCTTTGATATCAAAGCCCTATTAAATAGCGTCTCTATTGGTATATCTGAAGGCGATCGAATCGGCATTGTTGGCCGAAATGGTTGCGGCAAAAGCACACTTATGAAAGTCATCGCTGGGATTGAATCACCTGATAGTGGACGTGTTACACGATCAAACTCCGCGCATATTGGAATTCTTTCACAGATTGATTACGCAGATCCTGAAAGTACTGTTCGCGATGTTGTTCTTGGCGATACAGCAACTCATGAATGGGCAAGCGATGCAGGTATTCGTGAAGTCTTTACTGGTCTCTTTGGCGGATTTGATGATCATTTATTTGAAAGAAAATTTGAATCATTATCAGGTGGAGAGAAAAGACGCGTAGGTCTTGCAAAGTTACTTATTGCAAACCTTGACTTAATTTTGCTTGATGAACCAACGAACCACTTAGATGTTGAAGGCGTTGCATGGCTTGCACAACATCTGAATAATCGAAAAAACTTAGCCGTTGCGGTTGTAACTCACGATCGTTGGTTCCTAGATGCAGTCACAGATAGAACGTGGGAAGTAGTTGGTGGGAAAATTGAAGAATACGACGGTGGATATTCTGCCTATGTATTAGCAAAAGCAGAAAGATCCCGCCAGGCTTCAGTACTTGATGGTCGACGTAATGCATTAATTCGAAAAGAATTGGCATGGTTACGACGTGGAGCACCTGCACGAACAACAAAACCAAAATTTCGCATAGATGCCGCTAATGAACTTATTTCAGCCGAACCAGCCCCTCGTGATAAAACTGAGCTACTGAAATTTGCTCACAATCGTTTAGGAAATACTGTGTATGAAGCACACCATATGCAAGTAAAAATTGGCGATAAAGAACTCATAGATAACCTAACGTGGAATGTCGGTCCAGGTGATCGAATAGGAATTGTTGGCGTAAATGGCGCGGGTAAAACAACTCTGATGCGTACATTAGCTGGCGAGCTAAAACCAAGTGGTGGCAAATTAGTTACAGGAATAACAGTTGCATCTGCATTTCTTACTCAACACCTCACTGAGCTGGACCCAACGTGGCGCGTACTTGAAGCAGTTGAAAAGGTTGCAAACCATATTGAATTAGGTAAAGGCAAATCACTTTCTGCCTCGCAATTGTGCGAAAGACTTGGCTTTGATCGCGATTCTCAGTGGACACCAGTCGGTGACTTATCGGGCGGAGAAAGACGACGCCTGCAACTCACGCGTTTGTTGATGGATAGCCCCAATGTTTTATTACTGGATGAACCTACGAATGATTTCGATATTGAAACTCTAAACGAACTAGAAGATTTGCTTGATAGTTACACCGGAACACTTCTTGTGATTTCTCACGATAGATTCTTTTTAGAAAGAGTTTGCGATCGCTTTGTGGGTTTACTTGGAGATAAGGAAGTTCGAGATCTTCCTCGTGGAGTCGATGAGTACTTAGAGCAACGTGAAGTATCTATCAATGCTGCGATTGCATCTAACACACCCAAGAAAACTCAATCGAATGCTGCAGAACAGCGCCAGATCAAAAAAGATATTGTCAGATTAGAGCGCCAGATTGAAAAACTAAAAGAGCTCATCGCCACTTTAGAGAAAGAGCAACAGGAGGCTGGCTCAGATTCAGGCCGCCTACTTGAAGTTACAAAGCAACTGGAAAAAGCTCATATCCTCTTCCGCTCTCGCTTCTTATTAGCGCCTTTGTATTTGGGCCTTGTCGGAGCATTAGCACTGCTTGGTTATCGTTTTATAATCGAATTTATTCATCTGGCAGAAAAGATTGATAAAGCAACACCTCAATCTTTTACACTTGATTTGCTTGCACTTCTCGACCTAACACTTCTTGCGAACTTGATTCTGATGGTTATCTTTGCCGGATATGAAAACTTTGTATCTCGAATCGATGTTGCAACGGAATCAAAAGATCGACCACACTGGATGGGTACTATCGATTTCAGCGGTCTAAAAATTAAACTTATCGGCTCACTCGTTGCAATATCTGTAATCGAACTCCTTAAAGACTTTATTGAACTTTCCGGCCAAGACCATGTTGGCGGAGGCACTAAATGGAGAATCGTTATTCACATTACATTCGTAGCATCCGGAGTGCTCTTTGCACTTATGGATTGGATCGCAGATAAGCGAGAGTTCCACGGTACACACGCTTAATGCGTCTTGATTTTCTGGCGGCGCTATCAGGTGTACTAATTGCGCTCCAAGCACGCGCAAATGGAGAACTTTCACATCAACTCAACAATGGATTAGAGGCCGCCCTAGTCTCTTTTGGTTCAGGACTAATCATCATTGTCTTCATTTCTCTTCTTAATCCTTCTATCAAAGAGGGAATTCGCAATTTACGAGGAGCGGTACAAGAGAAAAAGATCGCTCGCTGGAAACTCTTTGCAGGAATGCTCGGGGGAACCTGGGTTGCTGTACAAACTCACATAGTTCCAATGATTGGTGTTGCAATATTTTCAGTTGCATCAATCGCAGGCCAAGCAACCGCTTCATTAATTGTGGATCGCATCGGCCTTACTGGGGGAGGGAAAAAATTACTTTCAAAGCGTCGAGTAGCGGCAGCGGGAATTACTGTTTTAGCTGTAGTGCTCTCGGTTTTTGATCGACTTGATGCGAGCAATCTTTCAAAATTTGCAGTATTTCTTGGTGTTTTGACAGGCGCACTTGGTGGAATTCAAAGAGCAATGAACGGTGAAATAAATGAATATTCACATCAGAGTTTTACAACATCTCTGCTTAATTTCATTATGGGTTCAACATTTCTAGTAGTGCTGCTCATTGTCATGATTCTTGCTAAAAGAATAGAACTTGTTCCGTTGCCAAGTGGTCCATGGTGGATTTATACAGGTGGGGTAATATGAGTTATTTATATTGCTTTTTCTTCAACAATTGTTCAACATCTTGGTGTACTAAATTTCACACTCTTTAGTGTTGGCGGCCAATTAGTTGGTTCACTTGTAATCGATATTTTATATCCAACCAATGGGGTTCACGTCAGTGCATATCTAATTAGTGGAATTGTTATGACTTATCTTGGTGTTATCGCCGGTGGCGTAAATAGTTCCAGAGTGCGGAAACCAGCGAAGCACCAATAAAGAAAGCTGCAATCGCGTACGACCAAGTTTTTACCCAAGGTAGCGTTGCTGCGTAATATCCAGCCAATGTAATTCCAACACCCCACAAGAGTGCACCGAGCGCATTTGCACTAAGAAATTTGTAGTAATTCATATGCGAGATTCCAGCAATTGGTGGAACGAATGTTCTAAGCCATGGGAAGAATCGTGCGGCAACAACTGCCCACCACCCCGTTTCTTCATAAAAACGTTCTGAGCGTTCGATCATTCGCGTTATTCGAGGTGAAGAATGACGTTCTAGATAGGGCCGACCAACTAAACGTCCAAGGACAAAACCGATCTGGTCACCCATAAATGCGGCAATAAATATGACAACCAACAAGATAAGGATATTCGCTTCACTGTGTGCAGCAGCTACAAGGCCAGCACTGAAGAGAATCGAATCACCTGGTAAGAAAAAGCCAAGCAAGATACCTGTTTCAAAGAAAATTATTGCCCCTACTAAAAGATAAAGGAGAATAGGAGCTAGCGTCGAAAATTGTGCATCAAAAGATGCTGCAAGCTCAATCACACTGACTTCTTTACTGCAGCAGCAACGGCTGTGACAACGTGAGAATCAAAAACACTTGGAACAATAAATGAGGCATTGAGTTGTTCGGGAGAAACACAATCGGCAATGGCTTCCGCAGCTGCGATAAGAAGTTCATCAGTAATCTTGCTTGCATTTGCATCTAGAAGGCCTCGAAAAATTCCAGGAAAAGCTAAAACATTGTTTATTTGATTTGGTTGATCGCTTCGACCCGTTGCGACAACGGCTGCATACTTTCGAGCAATAACTGGATCAATCTCTGGATCTGGGTTAGCTAGTGCAAATATAATTGAATCCTTTGCCATAGAAGCAACTTCAGATTCTGAAATAACATTAGGTGCGCTTACCCCAATAAAAATATCTGCATCTTTCATTGCATCTGAGATATTTCCAGAGAAATTACTTGGATTACAGTTATCTATAAACCAGGTGCGCATTGGATCATCACTCTTAGTATCTCTATAGATAACGCCATCTTTATCAAAGCCAATAATATTCTTAGCGCCACTCTTTATTAGTAGGCGTGCTATTGCAGTACCCGCTGCTCCAGCGCCACTCATGACAATTTTTACATCTGAGAGATTTTTCTTTACGAGTTTTAGTGAGTTTCTTAGCGCTGCAGAAACAACGATTGCAGTGCCATGTTGATCATCATGAAAGACAGGAATATCCAATAGATCGCGCAAGCGACGTTCGATTTCAAAGCAACGGGGAGCAGAGATATCTTCTAGATTTATACCGCCATAAACGGGAGCAATCAATTGAACCGTGCGAACGATTTCATCAACATCTTGGGAATCGATACAGACTGGCCATGCATCAACATCTGCAAAACGCTTGAAGAGTGCAGCCTTTCCTTCCATCACTGGAAGTGCAGCAGCTGGTCCAATATTTCCAAGCCCGAGCACAGCAGAGCCATCTGTTACTACGGCGACAGTATTTCGCTTGATTGTGAGGCGACGAGCATCTGCTGGATCATCAGCAATAGCCTGACAAATGCGCGCAACTCCAGGCGTATAGGCACGAGATAAATCATCACGAGTCTTCAGGGGAACTTTAGATTGAATCTCAATTTTTCCACCAAGGTGTAACAAGAATGTACGATCGCTAACTTTGCGAACTGTCAGTTCTGGCTTCTTATCAATTGCCTTGGTGATTTCATCTGCGTGCGAAGCATCAATAGTGTCGCAGGTAATATCTATGACAACTTTTTCTAACAATGATTCAACAACATCGAGTGCGGTAATGGTTGCACCTGCGCCAGTAATTACTGCAGTTGCAAGTGCTACTGGCTGGCTAGAAGGGTGACCTTCGACGCGAATTGTAATTCCATAGCCGGGGCTAGTGGATGCCATCTAGACAACTCCGTATAGTCGATCACCGGCATCGCCGAGTCCAGGAACAATGTAACCATGTTCGTTTAGTTTTTCATCAAGTGCACCAGTAACGAGAGTGATTGGCACTTTGCTATTAGCAAATTCTTTTTCAACTGCTGTGATGCCTTCAGGTGCTGCGAGAATACAAATCGCAGTGATATCGGTTGCACCAAGATCTATGAGAAAGTGAAATGCAGCGATAAGAGTTCCACCGGTTGCAAGCATGGGATCTAAAACAAAACATTGACGACCAGAAAGATCTTCAGGTAGGCGATTTGCATATGTACTTGCTTGCAATGTCTTTTCATCGCGAACCATTCCAAGAAATCCGATTTCGGCAGTAGGCACAAGTTTTGCCATACCTTCAAGCATTCCAAGACCAGCGCGAAGAATGGGCACTACAACAGGACGAGGTTCGGCCATCTTCTTACCCTCTGTTTTTGTAACAGGGGTGGTTATTTTTACATTTACTGTTCGCACATCGCGCGTTGCTTCATATGCCAGCAGAGTTACAAGTTCTTCGACTAGTCGCCGGAAAGTTGGCGAATCAGTCCTTTCGTCACGCAGGACCGTCAATTTATGCGAAATTAAAGGATGGTCGGCAACATGTACTTTCATGCTTCCTACCTTACAGGGCTTTCTTTCTCATTCAATAAGTGAAACTATGAGCATGCGAAAGGGGGTGTGAAATGGCAGATTTGTTAGACGATCACGATGATGAAATTGAAGAGTTCGACGACTTAGAAGAAATCGACAATGAATCTGAACCAGAGACCCACCTCACAGATGAAGGTGACATTGCTGTTGCTGCGTGGCATGAAGATGGACGTTGGACACTTGCTGCACTTCCAGATGCGCACGATATTCCACAAATAATTACTCGCCTTAAATCACAACAAACAAATGGCGGAGCACTCGCCCTGATCGCAATTGATGAAGAATTTTTCATGTTGATTAGAGTTTTAGGAACACAAATTTCTCTATTTCTTAGCGATGCAACCTGTGCCCTTGATTATGAAGTTGCAGAAGAATTCTTAGAGATTGCAGATTTGCCAATGCCTGAAGACGATGACGAAAGCTTTCCTGTTGGAAACTTAGATATTTTTTCTGATCTAGGAATGAACCAGATGGAGCTCAGAGCAATTTGTGCAGATGAAGAATTATTTCCTGACGAGCAACTTGAAGCAATTGCAGCACGCCTAGGCTTTGGCGAAAAGTTTGCAGAGTTAATCGGTCTGTGAAAGATCTAGAAGCAATGCGAACAGCTCTAGCTGTTGCGCAAGAAGCGCTACGTACAGGTGATGTACCAGTAGGTGCAATTGTCCTAAATGTAAATAATGAAATTATCTCTCAAGGATGTAATGAACGAGAAGATCTTGGTGATCCAACAGCGCATGCAGAAATCGTGGCCATTCGTGCTGCAGCAGAATCACTTGGAACTTGGCGACTTGATGGCTGCACACTCGTTGTCACTCTTGAACCATGTGCAATGTGTGCTGGTGCGATTGCTCAATCGAGAATATCTACACTTGTTTTTGGTGCCTGGGATGAAAAAGCTGGGGCAGTAGGTTCGATGTGGGATCTACTTCGTGACTCGCGCTCACTTCATAAAGTAGAAGTACGCACCGGCGTATTGGCTGAGGAATCATCTAAGTTGTTGCAAGATTTTTTCAAAAATCAACGACACTAAAGTATTGATGTATCGTCATCTCTGGTGGCGTGTCTGAGCGGCCAAAAGAGCACGCCTCGAAAGCGTGTGTTGGGGAAACTCAACCGTGGGTTCAAATCCCACCGCCACCGCCAATACTAAATAAGAAGTTCGTATGACGGATTTAGAATTGTCAGCGAACCATCTTCTTCGCCAACCATTCCCTCTGCTCGAAGTTGCGAGCCAACTTCGAGGCCAGAAATTTCGCGCCGACCAATAAAGTGAAGAGTTACACCACCAGTTTCATCCCATAGTTCAACATGAAGCAATGGCGCTGAACCACTTGCGGCAGTCTTAATAGATGTTACTTGCCCTTGCACATGTGCACGTTTACGCCATTGAATTTTGCCAATAGGTGTCAGGTCTTCTGCATAATGACTAATTGGTTCAATAGTAATTGGTGGCGTAACTGGCTTGGTCACAACCTTTTTTTCTTCAGGAAGTTTTTGAACATCAACGGTATGAGTAGTTATACCTTGTCCTGATGTAATTTTATTTACATCAAAGGGCACAATCGTTGCCACGACTCGACTTAATTGTGAGATTGGTGCTGCAATTTCTTCAGCAGTTTGATCGTGTAACAATCTACCGAGAAGCCGTGAATATGAACGACGAGGTAATAGAAGTGTAAGTTCTACATCCTTTTTTTCAGTCATTCTAATTGCATAATCGAGTGCCGAATTTGGAAGTCTGCGATCAGGGCAATCGATAAGTTCTAGGGCCACATCATCGAGTGCATCGGATTCTGCCCAGGCTTTTGCAATTGCTTCTGCACGGCGATCATCTATTACAAAGTGCACGGCAGCAAGATTTCTAGGTTTGAGTGAGCGCGCATAACGCACTGCGCCAACTGTAGCTAGATCCACATTGTCAACAAGAACGGTTACATCATGGCGTGCAATTGACGTTGCGCGTTCATTTTCTTGCTTGACAGCCAGAGCATTTTGTTCGCGAGTATATTGCCTACGCAAACGCAAGAAAATCATCACGAGTATTGGTGCCGTAATAAGTACTAACCACGCACCTTCACTGAATTTTACAATTGAGAAAATAATTACAACGATGAAAGAAATACTGCCTGCCAAAGTATTTATAAATACTTTGAAGCGCCAGGATTCTGGGCGGTTTCGAAGTGAATGTCGTGCCATACCAAAGCCCGCCAAAGTAAATCCTGTAAATACTCCGAGTGCATAAAACGCGACTAAGTGTTCAACAGCTCCTGCAGTAAAGACAACGAGGAATAAGCCACCACCTGACAGAAGAAGAATTCCATTTGAAAATGCTAAGCGGTGTCCACGTTTTGTCAGTTGGCGTGGGAGATAGCCATCTGATGCTACAAAATTTACCAAAAGAGGAAAAGCGCTATACGTTGTATTTGCACCGGCAAAGAGAATAAGCATTGTTGCGAGCTGCACCATCACGAACATAAATTGACCAAACGCGCCATCGCCCACAATTACTTTTGCAACTTGAGAGATAAGAGTAGGTGTTCCTGATTCATAGGGAACGGCATGAATCTTGTGTGCAAACCATGAAACTCCAAGAACGAGTGTTCCAAGAATTGCACTCATGAGCACAAGCGTTCTGCGTGCATTTACATGTTCCGGGGTCTTGAATAGCGCAACTCCATCTGAGATGGCTTCTAGACCAGTAAGAGAAGAGCCACCATTAGCAAAGGCGCGAAGCAAAATAAAGATCGCAGCAAATGTAAGTAATCCTTGTTCCTGCCCAATCTCAACTGCACCTGGTTGATCTGTTGAAAGACGAACAAGTGTTCCAGAAAATTGTTTATACAATCCCATCGTAAAAACAATTGCCATACATCCAACGAAGAAATAAGTCGGAAATGCAAATGCCTTGCCTGCCTCTTTGACTCCACGCAAATTTCCGTAAGTAAGCAGAATAATGACTGCAAAAATCATAGGCATTTTCCAACTTATCAGCCCAGGAAATGTGGAAATGATTGCTGCAACGCCGGCGGCAGCTTGGATTGCAAGAGTTACGATGTAATCAAGCATGAGTGCGACTGCTGCAATTTGTGCAACAACTGGACCAAAGTTATCTCTTGCAACAATGTATGCACCACCAGTTTTGGTGTAAACATCAATTACGTTTCTGTAAGAAAGAGTAATAATTAATAAAATTACTAGCACGATTGCTGTCATTGGCATCAAAATTGCAAATGCAGCTAATCCAAATGCAGGTAGTAAAGCAATCAAAATTTGTTCGCTGCCATAAGCGGAAGAAGAAATACAGTCAGATGAGAGAATTCCGAGGGCGTAACGCTTTCCTAAACGCTGATGGCCTAGTGAATGTCGATTGAGCGCACCGCCTAAAAACCGACGCTTAATTCTGTAGGAAAGTGGATCACTTACATGTGCGTGATCTTGCAACGCAACAGGTTCTGGTGCGCCATCGGTCCAAGATTTCGGCACTGAAAACTCCTTTGCGCGACGCTACTAGCGCCGCATATTGCGAACTTAGTATGCTCATCTTATGCGCACTCAAATGTATATCGATGGTCAATGGGTCGATGGCATTGGGAAAATGCCAGTTTATGATCCCAGCGACGGTTCAGTAATTGCTGAAGTCGCCCTAGCCGGTGATAAGGAATGCGAGGCCGCTCTCGCAGCAGCAGATAAAGCGGCTGCTGCGTGGGCCAAAAGTGCCCCACGAGTCCGCGCGGAAATCTTGCGCAAAGCATTCGAAATCATGAGCGCCGAAGCAGATTCGATTGCAACCATTGTTTCTAAAGAAAATGGGAAAGTTCTCGGCGATGCGAAAGGGGAAGTTCTCTATGCAGCCGAATTCTTCCGCTGGTTCTCAGAAGAAGCTGTTCGCGTTTCAGGTGATTTTCGTAAATCCCCAAGCGGTGATAAGCGAATCCTTGTAACTCACCAACCTATTGGTGTTTCACTCCTCATTACTCCATGGAATTTCCCAGCAGCAATGGCTACTCGCAAAATTGGCCCAGCAATTGCAGCAGGTTGCACGATGATTTTGAAGCCAGCGAGTGAAACCCCACTGACAGCGCTCGCAATCGTTGACATCATGGAACGCGCAGGCGTTCCCAAGGGTGTAATAAACATTATTTTGCCTGAAAAAGTTGGTGCATCAATTTCAAAAATGCTTCATGACCCACGCCTTCGCAATCTTTCGTTTACCGGTTCCACCGAAGTTGGTCGCATCTTGCTCAAAGATGCAGCAGATCGCGTGATTCGTTGTTCTATGGAACTTGGTGGCAACGCGCCATTTGTTGTATTTGATGATGCAAATATTCCAGCAGCAGTTCAAGGATTAATGCTTGCAAAGATGCGCAATGGTGGCGCAGCATGTACAGCTGCAAATCGAGTTTATGTTCAACGCCCAGTAGCCCAAGAATTCGTTACCGAATTTAGTAAAGTAATGGGTGCACTCGTGATGGGTAAAGGAACGGATGCTGGTGTGCAACTTGGTGCCAGTGTTTCCATGAAAGAGCGCAACAAGATTGCAGAATTAGTAACGAACGCAGTCAAGACTGGCGCAAAAATTATTACTGGTGGCATAACACCAGCAGGCGATGGCGCTTTCTATCCAGCAACAGTAATTACCTGCGAAAAAGATAATGAAATCTTGCTCCACGAAATCTTTGGTCCAGTTGCACCGATTGTTACTTTCGATACCGATGAAGAAGCAATTGCCCTCGCTAATGACACTGATTTTGGTCTCATTAGTTATGTATTTTCGGGCGACCTTGCTCGCGGTATTCGTACGGCGGAGGCAATCGAATCAGGAATGGTTGCAATCAATCGTGGAGTTATTTCAGATCCAGCAGCGCCATTTGGTGGGGTAAAACAAAGTGGGTTAGGTCGTGAAGGTGGCTTCGATGGAATTCATGAATTCTTGGAGACAAAATACATCGGAGTCGAGATTTAAATTACTCTACATCCAGAATTGTAGATGCCTCAGTGTGGGCAAAAAATCCAGGCAAGTCGCGCATTTTGTCCTGCTTGCGCCAGCCTATTCGGGTCCGACCAATGTTCACAAAAGACTCTCCGTTGTCGTGTGAAATCTTAAACTTACACTCAAAAAGTTCTAACTTGTAGAAACCAATACTGTTCTTAATTGGGACTCTAATAGTTTTAGCTCTAAGCAACTCAATAGCTTGCTTTCTATATCTCTCTGACTGGGATTCTCCTAAATCCAAGATTAGCCCAAAAAATCTCTCCTCCCACTCAGATTTTTTAGCACCAGAGTAATCATTCATGTTCCTACTTTATCTCACGTGCCACACTTTAGGGGTTTTGATTTATCTGAACGCGCTTTAACTGTTCTTAGCAACTTTCCGTTGATCTTTGCTTCAGAAAAAGCAACGCCATAGTATGTGGTTTCTTGTTCATTCATACATTCTCGATACGTTTGCCAATTCTTTACCCTGAATCCTGACGACTTAGGGTTAGCCGGATCAGTCCGGAATTCTTTGACAAAATGATCGGAGAATCGCCCTACTTTGTAAATCGTTACAGTCAAAATCACATTATTCTGCAAGAAATTGCATCTAGATTCAGCATCGACCTTTACCGCTCGAATACCTCTCCGTTCCCGCAGGAATGTAGAAATATGTGGATCACCCACTTCGATGAAGCATCGAGTTTTTGGTCCCAGTGAATCAGCAGCCGTTGATACAGCAGTGAAGTGATTCGATAGAAGGAATAAGGTGAATAACAGAGTGGATCTTCTTTTCGTAGGAATTTTCATTCCGTAAGGGTTGAGAATTCTTTCGAGAGACGTAAAAGTTATCCACAATCAACCTTCTGGCGGAGGATGAGGGATTTGAACCCTCGAAAGGTTGCCCTTTACACGCTTTCCAAGCGTGCGCACTCGGCCGCTATGCGAATCCTCCAGCGCTAGAACGGTGTGCGAACTAGCGTGAGCAACTCTATCGGTGCGCTAACTATGATTAGACCAGATCCCTCGTGCGGCATCACCGCACTGAACTCCCCCAGGGCAGGAATGCAGCAAGGGTAGGTGTGCTCTGATGGGTGCGCGGGGGATCCCTTAATATCCTTGAAGTTAGTTACTGAAGATTGCTACGAAAGAGAAAGAGGAGAGCTGATGTCACTCGCGTTATATCGCAAGTATCGCCCCTCTATTTTTGCAGATGTTATTGGTCAAGAACATGTAACAACTCCGCTTTCAAATGCTCTTAGTTCTGGAAGTACACATCACGCATATTTATTTAGTGGCCCACGTGGTTGCGGTAAAACTTCGAGTGCGCGAATCATGGCGCGCTCGCTCAATTGCGAAAAGGGTCCAACACCAAATCCATGCGGTGATTGTCAGAGTTGTAAAGATTTAGTTGCAAATGGTCCAGGTTCACTCGATGTCATTGAACTAGATGCCGCAACGCATGGCTTAGTAGATGATGCTCGCGATCTTCGCGACAAAGCATTCTTTGCGCCAGTACAAAGCAAGTACAAGATGTATATTATTGATGAGGCTCATCAACTTGGGCCAGGGGCTGCGAATGCATTACTCAAAGTAGTTGAAGAGCCGCCTCCTCACGTTATTTTTATTTTCGCAACAACAGAGCCAGAAAAACTCATTTCAACTATTCGCTCACGTACACACCATTACCCATTTCGTTTAGTACCGCCTGGAATTCTTACAACTCACTTAGAGAAGATTTGCGCATCAGAAGGCGCGGTAGTTGCTAAAGGTGTATTGCCATTAGTTGTGCGCGCAAGCGGTGGCTCTGTTCGCGATGCACTTTCAATTCTTGGACAGCTACTTGCCGGCGCTGGTCCTGACGGTGTCAGTTATGAAATCGCACTTCAACTTCTAGGATTTACTGATGGCGCACTACTCGATGATGCAATCGATGCAATTGCAGCCCGAGATGGTGCAACTCTTTTCAAAACTGTTGATCAAGTCATTGAATCAGGACATGATCCGCGTCGCTTCACAAGTGATTTGCTCGAACGCCTTCGTGACTTAATGATTGTTGACGCGCTTGCTGAAACAAATGCCAATTCAATTTTGCGCGATCTTCCCGATGATCAGTTAGAGCGCATGCGTAATCAATCACAACATATTGGTAGTGCAAATCTTTCACGAGCAGCAGATATTGCAGCAGAAGGATTAACTCAAATGCGCGGTGCAACTGCGCCACGACTCATCCTGGAACTCATTTGTGGGCGCATATTGCTACCCGGTGGCGATACCAGCGAGAGCGGATTACTTTCACGAATCGAACGTTTAGAGCGCGCAGAAAACCTTGCACCAATGAGCAACGCCCAAACTTCAGTAAAGCAATCTTCTTCGGTTGGCGTCGACGACTTTAAAGAAGTTTTGCCCAAGTCGTCTAGCCAATCCGAAAAGATTGCTCCAGTAGAAACCGTCGTTGAACAAGTTGTAAAAAAAGAAGCAAAGAAAGCGCCAATAAAAGCAAGTGCTGGAATGGATATTGCAGGTCTACGTCGCGTATGGCCAGATGTAATTGAAGATGTAAAGAAGCGCCGCCGTCTTACATGGTCACTACTGAGCGCTAGTGCACAAGTATTAGGACTCGATGATTCTGCAATCACAATTGGAATCGTCAATGCGGGAGCGCGCGATTCATTTATTCGTTCAGAGTCTGATGTTATTTTGCGCCAAGCCTTTGTCGATGTTGTAGGAATAGATCGCAAAATCGAAGTTGTAGTCGACGCTTCAATCAATCCAAATACACCACAGGCATGCGAGACACGCGTTGATGAATCACCGAGTGATACAGAACAACTCAGTGGGCACGCATTACTAGCCAAGGAACTTGGCGCACAAATAATTACAGAAGGTAAGTAACGTGAGCGGTATGTATGAAGGTGCTATTCAAGATCTGATTGACTCACTTGGTCGTCTGCCCGGTATTGGGCCAAAGAGTGCTCAGCGAATTGCTTTTCATATTTTGCAAACTGATGGCGACGTAGCTGCAGCTCTTGTCGATGCAATTCGTACAGTAAAAGAGCGCGTCAAGTTTTGTACACAATGCGGAAATGTTTCTGAAGAAATAGAATGTCGAATCTGTCGCGATCCACGTCGCGATACAACTCAGATTTGTGTTGTTGAAGAGAGTAAAGATGTCATTGCTATCGAGCGCACTCGCGAATTTCGCGGGAAGTATCACGTGCTTGGCGGTGCAATTAGTCCCATCGATGGAATTGGTCCAGAGCAACTTCGTATTCGTGAATTGATGGCACGTCTTGCTGACTCCACAATTACTGAAGTTATTTTGGCAACCGATCCCAACCTTGAGGGAGAGGCAACAGCTACTTATTTGGCTCGATTGATAAAGCCACTTGAGATAAAGGTTTCTCGTTTAGCCAGCGGCCTGCCTGTAGGCGGAGATTTGGAATATGCCGATGAAGTCACGCTTGGCCGTGCATTTGAAGGACGCCGTAACGTAGAAGGCTAGTTATCTCATTATTTGACACGTACGTCGTCTCATATTATGAGAAATCCAGAAAAAGGGTTCGCGCCATATTCCCCCATGCCTCACTATTAGTACATGGGACTCATCGTTCAGAAATATGGCGGATCCTCCGTTGCCAATGCCGAGGGCATGAAGCGGGTGGCAAACAGGATCGTGGCAGCCAAGCGCGATGGCCATCAAGTCGTTGTCGTAGTCAGTGCCATGGGCGATACAACGGATGAATTGATTGATTTAGCAAAACAGATCACGCCAATTCCTGCAGGGCGCGAACTCGATATGTTGCTTACTGCTGGTGAGCGAATTTCTATGGCACTTCTTGCAATGGCAATTTCAAATCTTGGCCATGAAGCACGTTCATTCACCGGAAGCCAAGCAGGAGTAATTACAGATTCATCTCATGGTCGCGCTCGCATTATCGATGTAGCTCCAGGGCGAATTCAAAGCGCACTCGATGAAGGCGCGATTGCAATCGTTGCTGGTTTTCAAGGAATATCGCAAGATACAAAAGATGTAACAACTCTTGGTCGCGGTGGTAGTGACACAACTGCGGTTGCATTAGCTGCAGCCCTTGAAGCCGATGTCTGCGAGATTTACACAGATGTCGATGGAGTTTTTAGCGCAGACCCACGCGTTGTTCCAACTGCTCGCAAACTTTCTACAGTTACATACGATGAAATGTTAGAACTTGCTGCAAGTGGTGCAAAAGTTTTGCACTTGCGTTGCGTCGAGTATGCACGCCGTTATGACTTACCTATTCACGTCCGATCATCATTTTCATCAAACGAAGGAACATGGGTTGTCAAAGACCACCCACAAGGAGGAAGCATGGAACAAGCAATCATCGCCGGAATCGCACACGATAAGAGCGAAGCGAAAATCACTATCGTCGGTGTTCCAGACCGAACTGGTGTTGCAGCGCGCATCTTCCAAGCAATCGCTGATTCTGATATTAATATCGACATGATTGTGCAGAATGTTTCTGCCGCAGCTACTGGCCTTACCGATATTTCATTTACATTGCCAAAAGCAGAAGGCGCAAATGCCACAACAATTTTGCAGCGCATTCAAGGAGAAGTTGGTTTCGCATCAATTCTCTACGATGATCAAATTGGAAAACTTTCACTAGTTGGCGCTGGAATGCGCTCACACCCAGGAATTACAGCTACTTTCTTTGCTGCCATGGCTGATGCTGGCGTGAATATTGAAATGATTTCTACATCAGAAATTCGTATCTCAATCGTCTGCCGCGAAGCTGATTTAGAACGTGGAGTAAAGGCTGCCCACACTGCTTTTGGACTCGATGCCGATCAAGTTGAGGCCGTTGTTTATGGCGGTACTGACCGATGAAGAAACCATCACTTGCAGTAGTTGGCGCAACTGGCGCGGTCGGAACAGTAATGCTTTCGATTCTTAGTGAGCGTACAGATGTATGGGGAGAAATTCGTTTGATCGCTTCAGCGCGCAGTGCTGGTAAGAAGTTAAAGTGTCGCGGTGAAGAACTCACCGTTGTTGCACTTTCACCAGAGGCATTCGATGGCATTGATGTTGCAATGTTTGATGTACCAGATGAAGTATCTGCAGAGTGGGCACCCATTGCTGCATCTCGAGGTGCTGTAATTGTTGATAATTCAGGTGCATTCCGTATGGATACTGATATTCCTTTAGTAGTTCCAGAAGTAAACCCACAAGAGACAAAGAATCGTCCGCGTGGAATCATCTCTAATCCTAATTGCACAACTCTTTCAATGATTGTCGCTCTTGGTGCACTCCACAAAGAGTATGAACTAAAAGAATTAGTTGTCTCTTCTTACCAAGCAGCATCAGGTGCTGGTCAAGCGGGGATTGATATTTTGCGTGAACAAATTTCTACAGTTGCGGGAACGAACGCTGGCGACGTTGCTGGCGATCTTCGCAATCACATAAAAGATCTTGGTCCATTCCCAGCACCGCTTGCACTCAATGTGATTCCATGGGCAGGTTCAATAAAAGCAGATGGTTATTCATCAGAAGAGCTCAAGGTCCGCAATGAATCACGAAAGATTCTCGGACTTCCAAATCTAAAAGTTTCAGCCACATGTGTTCGTGTGCCTGTTCTAACAACTCACTCGCTAACTGTGCATGCAGTATTTGCAAAAGAACCGTCACGCAAAGCAGCACAAGACATTTTGCAAAATGCAGTGGGCGTGAAGTTGGTAGATGATCCAGAGAATTACAAATTCCCAACTCCTGCCGATGTAGTTGGAACTGATCCAACATGGGTTGGTCGTGTTCGAAAGAGCATTGATGATTCAATGGCACTGGACCTCTTTGTATGTGGCGATAACTTACGTAAAGGTGCGGCACTCAATACCGCGCAGATCGCCGAACTTTTAGCAGCAGAGTTCACAAAGTAAGCACTGTTAGAGTGACGCCATGACAATCGTTGTCGCTGGCGCAACTGGCCTTGCTGGCTCGGCAATAGTGCGAGCATTTGAAAAAGCGGGCAAAGAAGTTGTCGGAATCAATCGCAGTGTTGTCGATTTGCTCGACCTACAGGCAACTAAGAAGTTTTTGAAAGATATAGCGCCTTCAATGGTTATTGATGCTGCTGCACGCGTAGGTGGGATTGGTGCGAATAATGCATTCCCTGTTGAATTTCTCACTGACAATATTCGGATTCAGAGCAACCTTATGGATGCATCTCATGAGGCAAAAGTAGGGCGATTTATTTTTCTTGGATCAAGCTGTATTTATCCTCGCGATTGCGCACAGCCAATCAAAGAAGAATATTTAATGACCGGCCCGCTTGAGACAACAAATTCTGCATATGCAATTGCAAAGATTGCAGGCATTGAACTTATAAATTCATATCGTAAAGAATATGGACATAAGTGGATCTCTTTGATGCCAACAAATCTCTACGGACCAAACGACAACTTTGAACTGCAAGGCTCCCACGTTCTACCCGCATTTATTCGCCGCTTTGTTGAAGCAACTGAGAAGAATGCACCAACTGAAACTTTGTGGGGCACAGGTGCTCCAAAGCGCGAATTTTTACATGTTGATGATTTAGCGAATGCAGTACTAATTGCATCTGAAAAATATGACTCTTCAATGCATCTCAACATTGGTTCAGGGCAAGATTTATCAATAAAGGAATTGGCTGAGTTAGTAGCCGATATCGCAGGCTATAAGGGTGAAATAAAGTGGGATTCATCGAAACCAGATGGAACACCACGCAAGGTTCTTGATGTTACAAAGGCAAAATCGCTAGGTTGGTCTCCTGCAATATCTCTTAGAGATGGAATTGCATCGGCAATGAATTGGTATAAAGAGGCAACAGCAAAGGGAGTCAGTCGGAGATGAAAAGTAAAGTCGCACTGATTACGGGTGTTACAGGACAAGATGGTTCATACCTTGCTGAACTCTTATTGAGCAAGGGCTATGAAGTTCACGGCCTTATTCGCCGAAGCAGTACTTTCAATACATCGCGTATTGACCATATTTATCAAGACCCACATGATCCAAATCCAAAGTTGTTCTTGCACTATGGGGATCTCATTGATGGCGTTGGTCTGACAAATCTCATTCGCGAAATCAAACCTGATGAGGTTTATAACCTTGGAGCACAATCACACGTACAAGTTTCTTTCACAATGCCTCAGTACACAGGTCAAGTAGATGCTGTTGGAGCTGTTGGTTTACTAGAAGCACTTCGCAGCGCAGATATCAATGCGCGTTTTTATCAAGCGAGTACATCAGAGCTTTATGGCTCAACTCCACCACCACAAAACGAAGAGAGTCCTTTCCATCCACGTAGCCCATATGCAGCTGCAAAATTGATGGCGTATTGGTGCACAGTAAATTACCGTGAAGGTTATGGAATGCATGCAACAAATGGAATTCTTTTCAATCACGAATCTCCACGACGCGGCGAAACATTCGTAACTCGTAAAATTACGCGAGCAGTTGCAGAGATTGCAAAGGGATCAAAAAAGAAGTTGTTCCTTGGAAATCTTGACGCAGTGCGCGACTGGGGTTATGCAAAAGAATATGTTGAATCTATGTGGCTCATGCTCCAAAAAGATAAGCCTTCT
>JAPLBJ010000061.1 GCA_026392845.1 Actinomycetota bacterium | reverse complement strand
TGCGATAAATGGCACCATTGCAATTGCAGCAATTGAGATTGTTATTGAAATACTTTTCCAGCCGTGATCTATTGATAGACGAGTAAGTCCTGGCAAGAAAATAAGTTGGCCAGTTGCACCTGCTGCAGTAAGTGCACCGACTACAAGTCCCCGTTTTTCTACAAACCAACGATTAGTAATGGATGCAGCAAATACAAGTGCCATAGAGCCCGTGCCGACACCAACAATTACTCCCCATGTCGCAACTAATTGCCATGGTGCATGAATAAATATTGTGAGAAATGCCCCTGCACTCACTGTTGTTAGCGCAGCCATAACTGTTCTGCGAATTCCAAATCGCTCCATGAGCGCTGCCGCAAAAGGTGCAGTTAGCCCATAAAGTAAAACGTTGACTGCAATTGCAAGTGTGATTTGGTCTCGGCCCCACCCAAAGGCATCTTCAAGTGGAATAACTAAAACAGAAGGAGCAGATCTAAAGCCAGCAGTTGTTACAAGAGTAAAGAAAGTGACAATCGCTGCAATCCAGGCAGGGTGAATGCGTCTTTCTTTTTGTTGCATCCTTATGCCTCTAAATAATGTCCGAGATATTCGCGTTCAATATCGTTTAGTGGTCGAGACTTCTTCGTCTCCATAGAAACTGCTACTTGAACTGTCTTTGCATTCGCATGAATCGTGCCATTGCTACTCATTTGGTAAGCCAAATCAAAGGAGGCGTTGCCTATCTTTGTTACCCAAATTTCAACATCGAGGTCAAAGCCACCATCATAAATTGGTTCAAGGAAGTCAACTTCTGCGCGAGCAACAACCATATCTGCCAAAAGTGGCTTCTCCCCTGCGCGCTTGCGTGACCACCATGTGAAATCTGCACGAGACTCTTGTACGTAGGTCAAATAGTTTGCATTATTGACATGACCGAATGCATCTAAATCATTCCAGCGAACATGTGCTTTGCATTTGTGTCTCATTAGCGGGTTAACTTTCTATATGTAACACGGTGTGGACGAGCAGCATCTACGCCAAGTCGATCAATTTTGTTTGCTTCATACGATTCAAAGTTTCCTTCAAACCAGAACCACTTTGAGTCACCTTCGTAGGCCAATATGTGTGTGGCAACTCTGTCGAGGAACCAGCGATCGTGTGAGATCACGACAGCGCAGCCTGGGAATTCAAGGAGTGCATTTTCAAGTGAGCCAAGTGTTTCAACATCTAAATCATTCGTTGGCTCATCGAGTAACAACATATTTCCACCTTGCTTGAGCGTGAGTGCAAGGTTGAGACGGTTGCGTTCTCCACCTGATAAAACTCCAGCAGGCTTTTGTTGATCAGGACCCTTGAAGCCAAATGCAGCAACGTATGCGCGCGAAGGCATTTCAACTTGTCCAACTTTCATGAAATCTAAACCGTCAGATACAACTTCCCACAAAGTTTTCTTTGGGTCGATTCCACCACGTGACTGATCTACATATGAAATCTTTACTGTCTCGCCCATTTTCACAGTACCTGAGTCTGGTTTTTCCATACCCATTAGCATTTTGAAAAGTGTTGTCTTACCGGCACCGTTTGGTCCGATAACTCCAACAATTCCATTGCGAGGCAAAGTAAATGAAAGATCATCAACTAACAAACGATCACCAAATCCCTTATTCAAATGTTCAACTTCCATAACAATATTTCCAAGACGTGGTCCTGGCGGAATTTGAATCTCTTCAAAGTCGAGTTTGCGCATCTTGTCTGCCTCAGATGCCATCTCTTCATAACGTGCAAGACGTGCCTTTGATTTTGCTTGACGGCCCTTTGCATTCTGGCGAACCCAATCGAGTTCTTCTGCCAAGCGCTTTGCGCGCTTTGCATCTTTTTGACCTTCAACTTTGAGACGTGCAGCTTTGGTTTCTAAGTATGTGGAGTAATTACCTTCATATGGATATGCGCGACCGCGGTCGAGTTCCAAAATCCATTCGGCCACATTGTCCAAGAAGTATCTATCGTGAGTAATAGCAACAACGGTGCCTGGATATTTACTCAGGAATTGCTCAAGCCATAAAACAGATTCAGCGTCGAGGTGGTTTGTAGGCTCATCAAGTAGAAGTAAATCTGGAGACTGTAATAACAATTTACAGAGTGCAACGCGGCGACGCTCTCCGCCAGATAACACTGTTACATCGGCATCAGATGGCGGGCAACGCAGCGCATCCATCGCTTGCTCTAATTGCGCATCAAGATCCCATGCATTGCGATGATCTAATTGCTCTTGAAGATTTCCCATCTCCGTTAGCAATTTGTCGTAATCAGCATCAGGGTTAGCCATCTCATCAGATACGGCGTTGAAGCGATCTAGCATTGCGATAGTTTCTGCAACGCCCTCTTTTACATTGTCTAAAACATTCTTTGTCTCATCTAGAACTGGCTCCTGCATCAAGATTCCGACTGTGTAGCCCGGTGATAAAAATGCTTCACCATTAGATGCAGTTTGTAGCCCAGCCATAATCTGGAGAACTGTTGATTTACCAGCACCATTAGGACCGACAACGCCGATTTTTGCACCTGGATAAAAGGCCAAAGTCACATCGTCAAGAATTACTTTTTCGCCATGCGCTTTGCGCGCTTTTTTCATCGTATAAATAAACTCAGCCATGAGAGGAAACCTTACTCGTTAGTGTCGGTAGACTTAGCATCACACGACCCCTACAGGCGCCTGTAGCTCAGTCGGATAGAGCACCCGCCTTCTAAGCGGGTTGTCGCAGGTTCGATTCCTGCCAGGCGCGCAACGATTTACATTAGAAATCTAAAAGTTAAAGAAAAACGACCGGCATATAGCCGGTCGCCTCTCCCTCGTGTAACTATTTTAGAAATTAACCGATCTTTGCTACCTGAGCTTGTGCCTTCGCAAGAAGAGCACCATCAATTACGCTAAAGCCAAGCTTTGCTCCAACATCCTTTGAGCAAGCACTGCTCAAGATAAATGTTGCAATTGACTTTACAGCTGCAGCCTTTGTCTTATCTGTGTAATTAGTATCTGCCAACATGTAAGAGATGATTCCTAGTGGGTAGGCACCTGGCTCTTTTGTTGCATAGTCATATGTAAGCCAACCATTAGCATCCTGCGTAGCTGATGCTAGGAATGCGCTTGTTCCAACTGAATCTGGAGTAACAACATTTCCTGCTGGGTTGATTACATTTGCAATCTTTAGCTTATTAGCAGTTGCATAGTTTACTTCTGCATAAGTGATTGAATAAGGAGTCTTTCCTGCAAGTTGTGAAACACCTGTTGAAGATGATGCACCAACGACTCGACCGAGGTTATCTGTTGAGTTGATATTTCCAGGGAATGCATCCTTGAATACCTTGTTCTTCGCCTTTGTCCAAACAGAAGCAGCGCTCTTGTTTAGATAATTTGTGAAGTTCTCAGTTGTTCCTGATGAATCAGAGCGATACACAACAGTGATTTTTTGATCCGGTAATGTGAAGTTTCCGTTGATTGTCTGTGTACGTAGAACAACAAGATTGCCGCTTGCATCTTTGAGTGGATTACCTGAGCGATCCTTCTTGTAAATAGTGACTGTTGTTGTGCGGTTGTTATCTGCAACGATTGCTGGATCATTCCAACGTGTAATTGTTCCACCGAAGATTCCTGCAATTGTTGATGCTGAAAG
>JAPLBJ010000067.1 GCA_026392845.1 Actinomycetota bacterium | reverse complement strand
AACCGAATCTGGTTTTGAAGTAACAACGCACGGCGGTCGAGAAGGAACTGATATCGATGCACTCGCATGGGTTGAAAAAGCCTGTGCATTAGGCGTTGGCGAAATTTTATTGAATTCGATGGATGCCGATGGAACTCGAGCAGGTTATGACATCGGAATGATCACTGCGGTTCGCGCAATATCTAAAGTTCCGCTGATTGCAAGTGGCGGTGCGGGAACTCTTGAAGACTTTGCGCACGCCCTTGATGCGGGAGCCGATGCGCTGCTCGCCGCAAGTGTCTTTCACTTTGGAGTGCATCGAATAGGTGATGTGAAGCGTTATTTAGATGCTCAGGGATATTCTATTCGCATGAGCGCATCCAAGTAAGGCAGAATCTGACTATGGCGCGCGTCGAACTCTCTGCAGAGATTCACTCTTTACTCAAAGATGCGGACTCGCTCATCCCAGCTATCGCCCAAGATGTGAAAACTCACGAAGTATTGATGCTGGCATACATGAATAAGGAATCACTCGCTGCGACTCTGAGCACGGGGCGAGCAACGTATTGGTCTCGCAGTCGTAACGAACTTTGGATTAAAGGTGCCACCTCAGGTCACACACAAGAGGTGCATTCAATCTCCCTTGATTGCGATGGTGATGCTCTTTTATTACAAGTTACGCAAGTAGGCGCGGCCTGTCACACCGGAGATGTCACATGCTTTCATCAAAATATTAAAATGGGTACACAAAAATGAATCGCGAAGAATTTCGCGAACATGCGCGTACGAACAATGTAATTCCAGTCTTCAGGAAATTGTTAGCAGATGGTGAAACTCCACTTGGAATTTATAGAAAACTTGCAAAGAATTTACCGAACACATTCTTGCTTGAATCTGCTGAGCATGGCGGTGCTTGGTCACGTTATTCATTTATTGGCGTGCGAAGCCAAGCAACACTGACAGAGAGAGATGGAAAAGCATTTTGGGAAGGTAATCCGCCAGCTGGCGCTCCAAGGGCAATGGCACCTCTTGAAGCTCTACGACTCTCTGCTCAACATCTAAAATCTCCCGTGATTACAGGTCTACCAACATTGACGGGTGGACTCGTTGGTTACATGGGTTATGACAGTGTGCGCGGGCTTGAAAAATTGCCAAACCTTGCTAAAAAAGATTTACCACTTCCTGAATTGAACTTCATGCTTACCAGCGATATTGCCGTCATGGATCACGCCGATGGAACTCTTATTTTGATTGCAAATGCAATCAACTGGGATGGCAGTACCGACAGAGTTGATGAAGCTTATGACGCTGCAGTGGCACGACTAGATCGAATGCAAGAAGAGCTTGCACAATCGATTCCATCTGCAATTTCAGAGATTAATTCGTACAACGTTCCAGATGTTGAAACAACAATGACGAGTGCGCAGTACAAAGAGAAGATTCTCAAAGCGAAAGAAGAAATTGTTGCAGGGGAGGCGTTTCAAATAGTTCTCTCTCAGCGTTTTGCAACGCCGTGTACTGCCGATGCCATAGATGTCTATAGAGCATTGCGTCTACACAATCCAAGTCCGTACATGTATCTCTTTAGATTCAATGGTGGAATAAACATTGTCGGTTCAAGCCCAGAGGCGCTTGTCAAAGTTACTAATAGAGGCGATCACAAAGAGGTAATGGTTCACCCTATTGCTGGAACTCGTAAGCGCTCTGTTATTCCAGAGGAGGATCATCGCTTAGGTGAAGAATTGTTAGCAGATCCAAAAGAGCGCGCAGAGCATCTGATGTTAGTTGATCTAGGACGAAACGATTTGGGACGTATTTGCGAACCAGGTTCCGTTGAAGTTGTGGACTTTATGCATATCGAACGATATTCGCATGTAATGCACATTGTCTCAACAGTTACTGGAAGGCTTGCAAAGAAATCTTCACCTGTAGATGCTCTCTTTGCTGTATTTCCTGCGGGAACATTATCTGGCGCACCTAAACCACGCGCTATGGAAATTATTGAAGAGCTCGAACCAACACGTCGTGGAATCTATGGCGGCGCGATTGGGTATATAGATTTCACTGGAAACATTGATGCGTGTATTGCGATTCGCACTGCTTTGATTTATGAAGGCAAGGCATACGTTCAAGCAGGAGCAGGAATTGTTGCTGATTCGGATCCAGAATCTGAAAATCAAGAATGTATCAATAAGGCAGCAGCAGTTTTAGGTGCAGTAAGCGCAGCTCATACAATGAAATCAATATCATGAGTAGCGGACTCTCGTTAGCAATATCTTTTGTAGTAGTTATCGCAATAGTGATTCTTGTAGGAAAACGTTTTCGAATCTCTGCACGCTATGAGAGAAAAGAAAAGGTATTGACCCCATGGAACTCTTTAGATCAAGGTATTGATCCAACAGAAAATGATGGAAATAAATGAGCGTTTTAGATTCAATCATTGAGGGCGTAAGAGAAGATTTAGCAATGCGTCGATTACCGCTAGCCCAAATTCGTGAAGCTCTAGAGAGTGCACCAGCGGTGCGAAATGTTGGCGCAGCATTTACCGGCCCAGAGATTTCAATAATTGCTGAAGTGAAGCGCTCTTCCCCTAGTAAAGGCGCACTTGCACCTATTGAGGATTCAGGTGCACTAGCGAGCAGATATGAAGAATCTGGAGCAAACGTTATAAGCGTGCTCACAGAAAGACGACGTTTTGGTGGATCGTTAGCTGATCTCGATGCCGTCCGAGCGCGAGTAGATCTTCCAATTTTGAGAAAAGATTTCATGGTTGACGAATATCAATTTCTCGAAGCACGTGCGCATGGAGCAGACCTTGTTCTTCTTATCGTTGCAGCACTGAGTAAGAACCAACTCGACGATTATTATCAATTAGCAAAAGAATTAGGAATGTCATCACTGATTGAGGTACATACCCATGATGAATTAGAGAGAGCGCTTGAAATCTCGCCAGAGATAATCGGCGTGAACTCCCGCAACCTAAAAACACTTGAAGTGGACCCAGCTGCTTTTGCGCAACTAATACCTCGAATTCCAGAGTCCATGGTGCGGGTAGCAGAATCTGGCATTTCCACTAGAAGCGATGTTGAGTTTGCGCAAGAACATGGCGCGACCGCAATATTGGTAGGAGAGACTCTTGTGCGCGCCAGTGATCCAGAACTCGCCATGCGCGAATTACGTGGTCATCGGTAGACTTATTTCATGACCACTACTGAATCCACGATTCTCGGACACTTTGGCCAATATGGCGGACGCTTCGTTCCTGAAGCACTCATCGGCGCCCTAGAAGAACTTGAAGCTGCACATATCAGCGCACTGAAGGATCCAATCTTTCAAGCCGAGTTAGCACAATTACATCTAACGTATACCGGTCGCCCTAGCATCCTTACTGAAGCAAAAAGATTTGCAGAACATGCAGGCGGTGCGCGAATTCTTTTGAAGCGTGAAGATCTCAATCACACAGGCAGTCACAAAATTAATAACGTTTTAGGCCAAGCACTACTTACAAAGCGTATGGGCAAGAAAAGAATTATTGCCGAAACCGGTGCGGGACAGCATGGTGTTGCATCTGCAACAGCTGCAGCACTGATGGGACTTGAGTGCGTTGTCTATATGGGCGAGGAAGATACCCGTCGCCAATCACTCAACGTTGCACGAATGAAAATTCTAGGAGCCGAAGTCGTTCCAGTAACAACAGGATCTCGCACTCTCAAAGATGCAATCAATGAGGCTATGCGCGATTGGGTAACAAATGTAGAGACAACACATTACTTACTTGGAACCGTTGCGGGCCCACATCCTTTCCCAACAATGGTCCGTGATTTCCACAAAATCATTGGCGAAGAAGCAAAGATTCAAGTGCAAGAACTCATTGGACGCTTACCTGATGCGGTATTGGCGTGCGTTGGTGGCGGATCAAATGCAATTGGAATCTTCCATGATTTTATTGGTGATGCATCTGTACGGCTCATTGGTCTTGAAGCTGGAGGAGATGGCGTAGAAACTGGTCGCCATGCAGCAACAATTACTGGTGGCACTGCAGGTGTTCTTCATGGAACTCGTTCTTACGTATTACAAGATAAGAATGGGCAAACTGTTGAATCGCATTCAATTTCTGCAGGACTTGATTACCCAGGTGTTGGACCAGAACATGCCTACCTTCATGACATTGGTCGCGCCGAATATCGCGCGATAACTGATGCCCAGGCGATGGAAGCATTTTCACTTCTTTCAAAGACAGAAGGAATTATTCCTGCGATTGAAACTGCTCACGCACTCGCTGGTGCGATGCAAGTGGGTAAAGAACTAGGTCCTAATGCAGTTTTGTTACTCAATCTCTCAGGTCGCGGAGATAAAGATGTGCAGACTGCTGCTGAGTACTTTGGAATCAAACTCTATCCATATAGCGATCCCGTATGGATGGTCCGATTATTCAGGCAGCTGCAGAGCAGTCTCTTTCACAGGGAACAGGCGCTTCAGATGTTTTCTCTGCTCTCAAATGTGCAACGGATGCAGGAGTTGCAGCAGTAGTTATGACTTATTGGAATCCGATTGAAAGATACGGCGTTGATGAGTTTGCAAAATCAATCGCGGATAATGGCGGTTCGGGTGTGATTACACCTGATCTAACTATTGAAGAGTCAGATCGATGGATACCTGCAACTAAGAACAATGGCATTAGCCCAATTTATGTAGTTGCACCCAGTACCAATGACTCTCGACTAGGAAAAGTAACTGATCGTTGCTCTGGTTTTATTTACGCGGCAAGTTTGATGGGCGTTACTGGAACACGCACAAGTATTTCATCTGGTGCTAGCGATTTAGTTGCACGCATCCGAAAGGTCAGCGCATTACCGATCGCCGTTGGTCTTGGTGTCTCAAATCACGCCCAAGCTCGTGAAGTTGCGGGCTATGCTGATGGAGTAATTGTTGGCTCAGCATTTATCAAGTGTCTTCTTGAAGCACAAACAGAGGAAAAGGGTTTACAAGCAATTACAGATTTAGCAAAAGATTTAGCGAAAGGTGTACGCGAAGGTCGATGAATAAATATCTTCCCTGGCTTGGTTTAGTTGCACGCTTGGTATTAGGTGGCGTTTTATTGATTGCGGGATATCTCAAAGCATTCACAATTGATAAATCACAGATGGCTGTTCGCGCTTATGAAGTTCTTCCTATTCCACTTGCTAATTTCTTAGGAATTATCTTGCCTTGGTTAGAAATTGGCACCGGTCTTCTTTTAATTCTCGGTTTTGCAGTCAGATATTCAGCAATTTTTGGAACTGCACTCATGCTCATATTTGTCATAGCAATTTCTCAGGCTTGGGCACGTGGACTCTCAATTGATTGTGGTTGCTTTGGTGGTGGCGGCAAAGTCGCCCCTGGGGAAACGAAATATCTCTCAGAAATCCTGAGGGATTTAGGACTTGCCGCATTAGGTATCTACTTGATTCGCTATCCTAAGACGCGATTTGCACTCGAGAAGTAAGGGAATAGAAATGGCACAGAAATCTGGCGGAGAAAAAGTCACGCGATACATCGTGATTGGAATGGTAACTCTCGTAGTTGCCGTTGGTGTTATTTTTTCTCTTGTTGGTAATAAGAGTAGTGATAGTGCATCTCTTCCATCGCAGGCAAGTTCAACCGATGGATTCGGTATTTCATACAATGGCGATCTCACCGGTGTTCCCGTTGTAGATATCTGGGAAGATTTTCAATGCCCCGCATGTGCTCAATTCGAAGCACTCAACAGCGCTTACATTGAAAACATCATCAAGGAAAAGAAAGCAAAAGTTATTTTCCACCCACTCTCATTCATTGGTCCTGAATCAATACGTGCGGCAAATGCCGCAGCATGCGCAGCTGATGAAGGTAAATATCTGGAATATCACGATTTCCTTTACAGAAATCAACCTGCTGAAAATAGTGGCAAGTGGTCAAATGCCTATTTGATTGCTGGTGGAGTTGCAATCGGAATTTCTTCGGGTGAATTCGGTGCTTGCATCAATGATTCGAAGTACGGTGGTTGGGTGCAAAACATTGCAGTAGATGGTGGAAAACAGAATATAAATTCAACTCCAACTGTTTTTCTCAATGGCAAAGAACTTGATCGAAATACCCAGATTTACGACGCAGCAGCATTTGCCGCGGCAATTGAACAGGGATAGATAAATGCTTCGCTCAATTCCTTCACCGAAAATCTCGGTCTGGGAAATTGGGCCACTTACTATCCATATGTATGCCCTGTTCATCATTACTGGAATCGCCGTTGCAATTTGGCTAGGGAATAAGCGTTTCATCACTTACGGCGCGAACACCCAATCCGTTGTTTCCGAAGTGGCAATCTATTGTGTGCCAGCAGGAATTATCGGTGGTCGTATTTATCATGTCATTACGTCTTCCGATGCTTATTTCGGCAGTAACGGAACTCCGCTTGATGCATTAAAAATCTGGAATGGTGGACTTGGTATTTGGGGTGCTATTTCATTAGGTGCATTTGTTGCGTGGATTAGATATCGACAACTTGCAAAGAAGAATGATCTCCCACCATTTGGAATCTTCCTCGATGCCCTTGCCCCTGGAATTCTCTTAGCGCAAGCAATTGGCCGCTTTGGTAATTGGTTTAATATAGAACTCTTTGGCAGACCACTGGATGCACCTTGGGCACTAGAAGTGCCTCGATCTTTTCGTCCAATTGAATTTAGAGAATTTGAAACTTTTCACCCAACCTTTCTTTATGAATCATTGTGGTGCTTGTCCCTAGCTCTACTAATTATTTGGATGGGAACTAGAGCAAAGCCGGGACAAATATTTGCCGTATATATTCTTGGTTATTGCATCGGCCGCTTCTTTATTGAGTCACTACGAATCGATGATGCTCATCTTCTTGCAGGTATGCGAATCAATGAATGGGTAAGCATCGTCATTGGAGGGCTTGCGCTCGGCGCCTACCTCCGATTATCAAAGGCATCGGGTAGGCTCTAAATCATGGCACTGGAAGATGTTTATCAAAGAAACTTGCACCACCGCACGCATCGCGCAGGTTGGTTGCGAGCTGCAGTACTAGGTGCAAACGATGGACTTGTTTCAACTGCAAGTTTGATGATTGGTGTTGCCGCAGCTAAAGCAGATGGTTTTCTTATTACCGCCGGCCTTGCAGGAATTTCCGCAGGAGCAATGTCTATGGCAGTTGGTGAATATGTTTCGGTGCGTTCCCAAAATGATATTGAAGAATCAGATCGCTTATTAGAAATTGAACACCTCAAAGTTGACCCAGAGGGTGAGCTACTAGAACTTCAACAAATTTACATTAATCGTGGCCTCACTCCAGAACTTGCTATGCAAGTAGCAAATGCAATGCATGAGAAAGATCCATTAGCGGCCCATCTTCGCGATGAATTAGGGCAACACCCACATACAAAGGCTCGTCCTGTTCAAGCAGCAGTTGCCTCCGCTGCCAGTTTTACTCTGGGTGGATGTATTCCATTCCTCGGTGCATTTGCTCCGAGCCTAGGTGCCAAAGCGTTGAGTATCGTCATATTTACAATCGCTGGCCTTGTTGTAACAGGTCTTGTAAGTGCAAAGATGGCAGGCTCCAAAGTCCTTGTCCCAACCGTTCGAGTAATTTTGGGTGGCTGTATTGGTATGGCTATCACTGCCGTAATCGGCCAGATTGCCCATCTCAGCGGTATTTAGATAGAAGTATTGCCGCCTCCTTGCTACGATTTACCTCCCTCACACAGGACTAGCAGTAAAGAACAAGGGCCAAAGTTGTCCCGCAACACTAGGACAACAGGAGTTTCATACCGTGGCACTGACATCGAATTATCCCAAGGCACAAGGTTTATATAACCCTGCAAACGAACACGATGCTTGCGGCGTTGCGATGGTTGCAACGCTCAATAAAGTTGCAACACATGAAATTGTTGAAAAAGCTCTCACTGCACTTCGCAATCTCGAACACAGAGGCGCATCAGGTGCGGAACCAGATAGTGGCGATGGCGCAGGAATACTTATTCGCGTCCCTGATGCTTTCTATCAAGCGGTTACAGATTTTGATCTCCCACACGCTAATGCTTACGCAACGGGTATCGCATTTATTGCTCAAGGCGTAGAAGTTCGTCAAGAGATTGCAAAGATTGCCGATGAAGAAGGGCTTGTCATTCTTGGATGGCGCGAGCTTCCAATCAATTCAGCATCCCTTGGTAAGACCGCGCTTTCAGTGATGCCACGTTTTGAACAACTCTTTATCGCAGGCAAGAATAAAGAAGAGGGAATGGTTTTAGATCGCCTTGCATTCGCACTTCGTAAGCGAGCCGAACATGGTCTTGAACTTTACTTTCCTTCATTGTCTTCACAAACAATTGTTTACAAGGGAATGCTCACAACAGGTCAGCTAGAAGAGTTCTTCCCTGATCTCAGCGATGAGCGTGTAGTTTCACCTCTAGCACTTGTCCACTCCCGCTTTTCTACAAATACTTTTCCATCATGGCCATTGGCCCACCCGTACCGCTTTATCGCGCACAACGGTGAAATCAATACAGTAAAGGGAAATCGCAATTGGATGCGCGCTCGCGAGTCCCTACTTGCAAGTGAACTAATTCCAGGAAATCTTGATCGACTATTTCCTATTGTTGAAATGTCAGGTTCTGACTCAGCATCTTTCGATGAAGTTCTAGAACTACTCTATTTAGGTGGACGATCACTTCCACATGCAGTTCTCATGATGATTCCAGAAGCGTGGGAAAATCACACATCGATGTCACAGAAGCGTCGCGATTTTTACGCATTCCACGCATCCCTTATGGAACCTTGGGATGGACCTGCCTGTGTAACTTTTACTGATGGACATCAAGTCGGTGCAGTACTAGATCGCAATGGACTTCGTCCATCACGTTTCTGGGTAACCGATGATGGACTTGTTGTTCTTGCAAGTGAAGTTGGTGTACTCGATATTCCAGCCGAAAAGGTTGTACGCAAGGGCCGCCTACAACCGGGAAAAATGTTTTTAGTTGATATCGAAGCAGGACGAATCATCGAAGATGATGAGATTAAGGATCAGTTAGCTGATGCAGCTCCATATGGACAGTGGCTCCATGATGGAATCGTAAAACTCAATGACCTTCCAGCTCGCGAACATATTATTTATCCGCACTCATCCGTCATTCGTCGCCAAAGAGCATTTGGTTATACAGAAGAAGATTTGCGCATTCTTATTACTCCTATGGCCAAAAATGGAATGGAGCCACTTGGTTCGATGGGTTCAGATTCACCCATAGCTGCGCTCTCAGAAAAACCAAGACTTATATTTGATTATTTCTCACAGCTATTTGCTCAAGTAACTAATCCACCACTCGATGCTATTCGCGAAGAGTTAGTAACAAGTTTGGGTGGCTCTATTGGGCCAGAACATAACTTGTTAGATCCTGGACCAGAGTCATGTCGTCAAATTTCTCTTGCATTTCCTGTCATCGATAATGATGAACTTGCCAAGGTTATTCACGTCAATATTGATGGCGAGTACCCTGAACTTGAAGCATATGTAGTTAGAGGACTCTTCCCAGTCAATGGAGATGGCAACGCACTTCGAATTCGTTTAGATGAAATCAAAAGAGAAGTAAGTGATGCAATTGCAAATGGTGCTCACCTCATCATTCTCTCGGATCGCGATGGCGACGCCGAAGATGCACCGATTCCTTCACTACTTCTAACATCAGCCGTTCACCATCATTTAATTCGCGAAAAGACTCGTACAAAAGTTGGTCTTGTCGTTGAAGCAGGGGATGTTCGCGAAGTTCACCACGTTGCACTCCTCATTGGATATGGAGCAGCTGCAGTAAATCCATATCTTGCAATGGAGAGCGCTGAAGATTTAGTTCTACAAGGCGTTATCACTGGAACAACTCCTGAGAAGGCAGTTCGTAACCTCATCAAAAGTTTAGGAAAAGGCGTTCTCAAAGTAATGTCGAAGATGGGTATTTCAACCATTGCTTCTTACACAGGTGCGCAAGTTTTTGAAGTGATTGGCTTGAGTCAAGAAGTTGTCGATGAATTTTTTGTTGGAACAACATCTCGATTAGGTGGAGTATCACTCGACATCATTGCTCAAGAAACAATTGC